>JANPIJ010000191.1:0-3321 GCA_031424955.1 Ferruginibacter sp.
TTCTGAGCCATTGCCGCTTCCAAAGTTGTCGTTTGCATTTTTCATCGTTTCAAAATTTAATTGTAAAAGAAAAAAAGAGAAAAAAAAGAAAGCGTCAAAACCAGGCGGCGTGGCTGGGCTTCAAAGAAGCAACGCAATAAAGGATGGCCTTGTGCGGCTGGGCTGCGTTTATGGCGGAATTTCTTTGAAGCCTCAAAGAATGGGGCTGTGCCAGCCGACTATCTTGCTGCACTTTTTTTATTTTTTTAAGGAAAATGCAAAAGGAAAACTGAAAGAAAGAAGATCAATATTTTAAACTTAAATGATCATTGCATAGCTTCCATCGATTCGATGAATAGTTTTCCAACAGAAAATTCATCAAGTTGATTATATCGATCTGTTGCTGTGTTGGACAAGGTAATAGCGCCAGCGGCCAAAGGAAGTTTAGCTGTCCCGCAAGCTTGCGGGACGGAGCCAGGCTGCTTGCCGTCAGGGCAATGGAGGAGGCACCACGAAATTGCCGGTTACTACCGAAATCAAAACCGGCGAACATTATCTGCTGATGATTACGGACCTATCCTACTTGATTTTATAATACCTTAGGTGATGAGGAGTTGTTAGATGCTTTATTGGAACGGCATCCGATAAGGCTTAAATACAAGATATGAATTCATTCACGATAAATTGGAGTTCGAAAACTATTATAACTTACGATTTTATCTATTTTTGAAATTCTAAGATTACTGATAAACTATCTAATGCACATTTTTTAGGTGCATCTTGGGCATGACAGTGCTAAACACCGCGTAAGTTTTCTTAAAACTATTCACTTTTAAATGCTTAATCTAGTATCTTTCGACCAGCTGTTACCGTTTGTACAAATAATTAATAATTGACAATTTGCTACTGACCCCCACAGACAAGCGGCGAAAAAGTGCCAATCAAGAAACCTTCGTTTGGCTGTTGCCATACATGTACAGTGCCAAAAAGAATTACAGGTGGCTTTGGCAAAGTAATTGTTTTTTAACTGCTGCCCTATGTGGCCTATCATTGTAGCCCGCATGTCAGGCATTTTCGGCCCGCGGAAATTAAAGAGTATAAAATCATATCATTGCACTTAAACGTTTCGATCTGGAGTTAATTTTTTGAATTGATTCTTAACTTTTTTCTTCAGCAAATTGATTTCACTTTATCTCTAATGCCCATTACCATTTCTTATAGTCGATTCTAAATTATGCTCAACAGATATCAGCATTAGTTCAGGTATGTTAAGTTCCGGTATGTTCACATGGTTCATCTCCCTTGAGAAGTAAGTATCTAGATATTCTTTCAAGGCGGCCTTAATAATATCAGAAACTTCAGTTTTGATATATTCCGTTAGTTCTCTTCCACTATTCGCCCGTTTATCTATGGAAGAAGGATCATATAAATATGTATAACTTGTTACACGAGTTATCAAATTTGCAATATCCTGATGCGTAGGAAGATCAAAACCGTCTTTTACTTTGACCTTCCCTTGGGCTATAGCTGTTCCGAGATCTAAGTTACCGGTTGCAACATATTCAGCAACTCCGGCAAGATATTTTAATGTAACATTATAAGCATCAAGGGATACATCCTTATTGCTCTCAAACTGGTTCTTTAATTCAGAAATTATGTTTTTTCGGAAGTTATAAAACTGATTAACCCTATTCTGAACTATATCAAGGAATTTCAATGACATTATACGATCTTCCAAACGTTTCTCACCATCACCTGAGTCTTCGCTGAAATATTGTATATATTTAGTGACTTCAGGCGTTGGGCCACCAGATAGTTTTATTTTGCTTAATTTCCAGCCAACCTCCTTGCCTTCTTCAATATTTCCCAATATTAATTCTCCATTGTCAAGGCTCAAAATAATCTTTGCAATAGTATACTCATCATGGAATTTATTATGAAGTAATGGTAAATTAATTCGCACATTGAGAACTCTATTGCCAGATTTTACTTCTTTTTTGAGTACACCTAGTTTTTCTGCAACGTCAAGAACTTCCATTACGCTTGCATGCCTGATATTTTCGTCCTTTTGATTAATTCCAGTCCACTCAAAATAAACATATTCGCCCATGTTTAACTGGCCTCTTTCAATATCACCTGATACAGGAAATACTTTCATGGCATTAGTATTAAATTGAAAACGAAAAAAATCACTTTTCATTACGGAATAATTTCTAACATTTTCATTTGTTAGTGGAACTTTATCTATAGCAGAAATTTGGTGACGCCTTATTTCAAATATTGGGCCGACCGCATATACATTTGTATTCCTTAGACCTGAGTCCATTGACACTTTTTCCTTTGAATATTTCAAAAAAGAACTCAGCATTCCTTCAATCAGTGCTTCATATTTTATTTTAATTTTACTTATCGTTTCCTTCTTTATCGATGTTAACAGGCCTGTTCTTGTATTACTTATGCAATTCTGAAAATCTTTTAAATAATGCCTTCCTTCAACCTCATTATTTCTAGCGAATTGAGGGAACTCAGTATATGCAATAGAAAGGGCTAGTGCAGCTTTTCCAAATTCTACAGGGTTATTTAACGGCTTTATCTCATTTCCTGTAAAATACTTAACAATCATAGGTAAGACGCCGACAAACCGTTCAATAGAAGTTATATTACTAACTTTACCTATTACCTGTTCGGGAAATAATTTTATTCCCTTTATATCGAGAACAACTGTAAAGCCATCACCTTTTGTTTTTCTGTTTCCGTAATCATAGAATTCAACAATTGCTGATTTTATTATGGAATCATCGGGTTGATCTCTTCCTATTTCGCCATCCAAAAGAGCTATTGTTTTATGAAAACTGTCTGCCCTTATTTCCTTTATCCCATCCCTATTTTCCTGATTTAGGATTGACAAATTTTTGGTTATTTTATTCAGTTCGCTCATTACTTCTTTGTGATTATTTATTTGACGTTTTATTATTTCATCAATTTTTTCCGCAATATGCTTCTGATTTTCAATTACTGTTCCGAACCATTTCTCCATATCTTTATGAACTGCCTGGACGGCATCATTAACTTTATTGATCGCATCTAAGATCACTTCCCTCTCAGACGGTCCATCGTCAAATAAACTGCTTAGGCCATCAATAATGCTTACAAATCCTGATATTGCACCTATAGGGCCAAGAGTTTTTTTTGAAGCAATACCTATACTTTGCAAGGGATAAAAGGGTGAATTGAAAATTCAAAAAAGAGGGGCAAATTTGTAATGACCAAATCACAAAATATGCCCTCTCTATTTCTCAAGATCAGCGAAACCGAAATTGAAAAGCTAAGTTATGAACGTTA
>JANPIJ010000192.1:0-12617 GCA_031424955.1 Ferruginibacter sp.
TAACGTTCATAACTTAGCTTTTCAATTTCGGTTTCGCTGATCTTGAGAAATAGAGAGGGCATATTTTGTGATTTGGTCATTACAAATTTGCCCCTCTTTTTTGAATTTTCAATTCACCCTTTTATCCCTTGCAAAGTATAGCTTCTTTTCGGGTATTGTTTCTCTTCGTTACCAGTAAAAGGGGGTGCTGAATCTTCTTCTGTTTCTGGTTCATTTAGGAAATTATCTTCATCCGCCTCGCTATCTGTTTCTGCGCTGTTGAGTGCTTCAGCCTGGTCATCCACATGATCCCCTTGTAATAATTCAAGTTCTTCGGCGGTAATTTCTTCGTCCTCAATGTCCAAAATGTTTTCCTTGTCCGAATCTAAAATATCGTCTCCATCCGTAGAGGCGGAGTATTCCATATTGTCATGTTTCAGGTCGGGTTTTACCGGTTTTTTCGTATTGTTTTTTTCTTGCTGCATGGTCATTATTTTAAAAGTGTAATGATATAAAAGCTGGCGGGTATAAAGGTACCTATGTTTTGTCGTAGCACATTTAATAACATTGTTGTGGTACCGGAAACAAAAAGGCCTTATGGGGCTTTATCTTTTAAGAGGCAAAAAGTAAAAAAATTAAGAATATGCCATAATTTCACCCGGCTGGCAAGAATGAATCACTGGCAAAAAATAAATACTTTCCTTATATTTAATATTCATACCATTTCCGGAAATATCTTTCTGTTTCCTGGTTCTTTTTTATCCCTTTTGTTATGAAGCCTTTTAGATTGCCTGCCGTAGGAATAAAGTAGTTAACAGGTAATATAAACTGAATAAACCGGCCAGCTTAGCCGGCGGAATTGTAACGGTTTATATTATTAAATGCGCTGTTGATCCGGCTAATAGTTAACGCGAAATTATTCGTTCGCAGGTGAATGGCACTTTTAATTTTTAAAACAAGTTAGCAGATGGAAATAGCAGCGGGAAATATTTTATTGATTGGGTCCGTATTACTGCTGATCAGTATTATTGCAGGCAAAACTACCAGTAAGCTGGGTGTACCTACACTAATTTTCTTTTTGGTAGTGGGTATACTGGCAGGCTCCGAAGGAATCGGGGGCATTCATTTTGAAAATGCGAAACTGGCGCAGTTCATTGGAATCGTAGCATTAAATTTCATCCTGTTTTCCGGAGGTTTAGATACGAACTGGACGGTAATAAAACCTGTGCTTTGGAAAGGAGTAATGTTGTCAACGGTGGGCGTTTTTGTTACTGCGTTTTCAGTAGGCGTTTTTGTACACCTGGTGTTTGGTTTTACTTTGGCGGAGGGCATGCTATTAGGCTCTATTGTATCTGCTACCGATGCTGCTGCTGTATTCTCTATTCTTCGCAGTAAGGGCATTGGTTTAAAAGGATACCTGCGGCCCGTGCTTGAACTGGAAAGCGGTAGCAATGACCCGATGGCTTATTTTCTTACCATCTCATTAACCACCATTGTTGCTACCGGCCAGGTTGATTTTGCTGACCTGGCTGTTTCTTTTTTGAAAGAATTTATTATTGGTGGCGCCATGGGGTTTTTGATGGGCAGGGCCAGTTTGTGGTTAATCAACAATATAAAACTGGAGACGGAAGGTTTATACCCCGTGCTGACCATTGCGCTTGCAATGCTTACCTATTCGGCTACTCATTTTATAGGGGGAAATGGATTTTTAGCGATTTATATTTCTGCTATCATTTTAGGCAATAGTAATTTTATTCATAAACGAAGCCTGATAAAGTTCTACGATGGGCAGGCATGGTTAATGCAAATAACCCTTTTCCTCACCCTGGGCTTGCTGGTATTTCCATCTCATATTTTACCCGTTATTGGGAAGGGATTGCTGATTTCTACTTTCCTTATTATTGTAGCCCGTCCAATCGGCGTTTTTATCAGTCTTGCCTTTTTTAAATCCAATGTAAGAAGTAAGGTTTTTTTATCCTGGGTTGGGTTACGGGGAGGGGTGCCCATTGTTTTTGCAACCTACCCGCTGATCAGTGGGATAGCGAGAGCGGAAATAATTTTTAACCTGGTTTTCTTTATTTCTGTTTCTTCGGTACTGCTGCAGGGCACCACACTGGCATATGTAGCAAAGCTGCTTCACCTGGATGTGCCATCAAAAACGAAAAGGCGAACTGAGTTCGAGATTGCGGATAACTCCAAAAAAGAGAAAGTGCAAATAACAATATTACCCGGAAACCCCGTTATTGGCCGGATGGTGGTACAACTTGATTTCCCCAAAGGAGCCCTCATAATGACCGTAAAAAGAAAGAACGAATATATTATCCCGGTAGGATCAACCATTATCCAGGAAGATGACAAGCTGTTTATTTTAGCGGAAGATAAACGGACAGTAGGGCTGGTGTATGATTCCCTGCACTTACCCCTGCCATTGATACATTCCTGATACATTCATTCGAAAATTTTATAGCCTGATTTTAAGTGTAAGGGAAGGGATTGGTTTGTAACATACCAGGCTTCTTTGTAGTAAGGGAGCCATTTCATTTTTAGCCGAAAGTGAATAGGCTTTCCGTTTGTATTTAGATGCGGACTTAAACAAGCTAATACTACCCAGCATTGCGCCTACGCCGGCAACGATCAGGACTGTGGAAATGGCTGTGTGATTTTTACTCGTAGCAGTTGGTGCACTGGGGTCAAATGCAGCGTTAAGACCATTTACAATATTATTTCCTATATCATTTCCTGCATCATTTACTACTACTATCATGCCTGCAAAGGCCATTGCTCCGCCGGCTGATATGAGCACAATGGCTCCCGTTCTCTGCCCCTTACTCTTTTTCAGGTAATCTTGTTTTGTAAGAAGTGGTTTTGCTGCATCGGTTGAGGTTTCCTGTGCTAAGGAACAGAACATTGCGCCCATACATGCGATAAAAAACATTGCTTTTTTCATAAACTGCTTTTGAGGGTTAAAAAATAGATTTTAAGAAGAATGGTTTTAATTATAAAGTGGCGTTATGGCTTTGATTTGAAAGTTTCAGGGAGATGAATGGTCAATAATTCACCATATGGGTACCTCCCAAAAGTCAATAGATTTAATATGGAGCCAGATTAAATAGTATGCATAGTTGTTGGATTTTAGCCGCTGGAACTATTAATTGATTTTTGCACATGGGGGCTTCGAAAAGAAAAATAGTAAAAAGATTTCATGATTTTTTTTCATTTTTACGTAGCTGGCTTTCTTGTTTCTTACAGGTAACTGTCAGGCAACCATATTTTAGGAGAAATCATTTCAATTCGGGAAGTATTCAGCCGTGGCTATCTGTTGGGGCATTGCGGACAATAAATTTTGTAACCCTAAAAAAAGCCCCTATTTTTATACAGATTGTTCGCCACCAAAACTTTTAAAACTTAATACTTTTATTATGGCTATACGCGTAGCAATCAACCACAAAACCACTTACACGTACGATCGGTTGGTTAGTTTATCACCTCACGTATTCAGGTTGAGACCGGCGGCACATTCCCGAACAAAAATTGAAGCTTATTCTTTTAAAATAATGCCTAAAGAGCATTTTATCAACTGGCAGCAGGATCCATTTGGTAACTACCAGGCAAGGGTGGTATTTCCGGATAAAACGATGGAGTTGAGTGTAGAAGTGGAATTAATCGCCAATATGGTAGTGATTAATCCATTTGATTTTTTTGTGGAAGATTATGCAGAAAACTATCCCTTCCGGTATGATGAACAATTGCGTAAGGAACTGATTCCCTATTTTGAATTTAAAGAGTACGGGCCACTGCTAAGAAAATGGATTGCGGGGATTGATAGAAGTAAAAAAACCATCAACGACTTTTTAGTGTACATCAATCAAAAGTTAAACAGGGATATTAACTATTCCATCCGTATGGAAGTGGGGGTACAAACCTGCGAAGAAACGCTTGGAAAGGCATTGGGTTCCTGCAGGGATTCTGCCTGGTTGCTGGTGCAGATACTACGACATCTTGGCCTGGCTGCACGTTTTGTGTCCGGCTACCTGGTACAGTTAACGGCAGATATTAAATCATTGGATGGCCCCTCCGGCCCCGAAAATGATTTTACAGACCTGCATGCCTGGACGGAGGTGTTTATTCCCGGCGCTGGCTGGATAGGGCTGGATCCTACCTCAGGGTTATTTGCCGGCGAAGGACATATTCCATTAGCCTGCACACCTGATTTTGCAAGCGCCGCACCGGTGGTGGGAGCTACTGACGTATGTGAAACCACCTTCACCTTTTCCAATACCGTTACCCGTATTCACGAAGACCCAAGGGTTACCAAGCCTTACACAACAGAGCAATGGACTGCCATTAATGCAACGGGCTTTAAAGTGGATGAAGACCTGGAAGCCGGGGATGTAAAAATGACGATGGGCGGTGAACCGACTTTTGTTTCCATTGATGATATGGAAGCCGAGGAATGGAATACCACGGCAGATGGAAAACAAAAACGCATACTGTCGCATGAATTGATTTTCAGGCTGAGGGAACAATTTGGCCCCGATGGTATGATACATTATGGACTCGGAAAATGGTATCCCGGTGAGCCTTTGCCCCGTTGGCAATATGGTTTGTTTTGGAGAAAAGATCATTACCCGATCTGGAAAAATATAAAGCTGATTGCCCACGAGAAAAAGGAAAAGGATTATACACATGAAGATGCAGCGCATTTTACAAAAGAACTGGCAAAGCAATTAGCCGTAAGTCCCGATAATATGAGCGTGGCTTATGAAGATATATTTTATTTTTTATGGGCCGAAGGTAAAACACCGGTAAACATTGATCTGTCAAAAGTAAATATGAAGGATGCGCTGGAAAGGAAAACGCTGGCGCAATTATTAGATAAGGGGCTGGATACACCCGCCGGCTTTGCATTGCCATTAAAATGGAATTACGAAAACAGTAAATGGAAAAGCTGCAAATGGGTACTCAACAGGGATCATTTATTTTTGATTCCCGGTAACTCACCCATGGGGTTGCGCCTGCCGTTGGATTCACTGCCCGAAGTAGCGAAGGACGATGAACCTCAAAAAGTAGAAAGGAGTTTATTTGAGGACCTGCCCGAACTGGAGCATTACGATGAAACCATTCTATCCCGCTATAATACCGTCACCGTTCATCCGCCTAAGCCACAAAAAATAAAAAGCCAGGAACGGGAGAAGGAAAAATGGGATCCCTTTAAGCCTAAAAAAAAGGAAGTAGAGAAAGAGCCTGAAGTAAAGCCTTTGTTTGAGGTGGAAACGATTAAAACCACCTTGTGCGTAGAATCCAGGGAAGGTATTATCTATATTTTTTTACCGCCATTGGAATACCTGGAACATTATCTTGACCTGGTGGCATCCATTGAAGCCACTGCTGAAAGACTACAGATACCGGTACGGATTGAAGGCTACGAACCGCCAAGAGACTACCGGATGGAACGACTGGTAGTGTCACCCGACCCTGGTGTAATTGAAGTAAATATTCATCCTTCAAAAAACTGGAAAGAACTGACCGGCGTTATCGATACACTGTACGACCAGGCTTTTTTATCTAGGTTGGGCACAGAAAAATTTATGCTGGATGGAAGGCATACCGGCACAGGTGGTGGCAACCATATTACCATTGGCGGCGCTTCTCCTTCCGAAAGCCCACTGTTGCGCAGGCCCGATCTGTTGCGTAGTTTAATTACTTACTGGCAGCATCATCCCGGTTTGTCTTATTTATTTTCAAGCGCTTTTATTGGCCCTACCAGCCAGGCGCCAAGGATAGATGAAGGGCGTGATGAAAAATTATACGAAATGGAAATAGCCTTCACACAAGTACCGGAAGATGGCTTTATTCCATTCTGGATAGTGGACCGCATTTTCCGCCACCTGTTGACCGATATTACGGGCAACACACATCGTTCGGAATTTTGTATTGATAAATTATATTCACCTGATTCTTCTTCGGGTAGGTTGGGCATTCTTGAATTCCGGGCATTTGATATGCCGCCGCATAAAGAGATGAGCCTGGTGCAAATGTTATTGATACGGGCATTAATCGCCTGGTTCTGGAAAAAGCCATACAAACACGAGCTGGTAAGATGGGGCACAGAACTGCACGATAAATTCATGCTGTCGCATTATGTGCATGAAGACATAAAAGAAGTGGTGAGTGATTTAAACGAGGCGGGATATCCGTTTGATATGAGTTGGTTTGAACCTTTCTTCGAATTTCGTTTTCCACATTACGGCACGGTACAATTGCAGAACATCGAAATGGAAATACGCATGGGCATTGAACCATGGCATGTATTGGGAGAAGAAATGAGCAGTGGCGGCACGGCAAGGTTTGTAGATTCCTCTTTGGAAAAAGTACAGGTGAAGCTAAAAGGTTTAAATGGCAGCCGTTATATTTTATTGTGCAATGGCACCAGGGTTCCTTTAAAAGCCACGGCTGTAAAAGGAGAGTATGTTTGTGGTGTACGGTATCGTGCATGGCAGCCTCCATCGGCCCTGCATCCAACCATCGGCATTGATGCGCCGCTCACTTTTGATGTGGTAGATACCTGGAACAGCCGCTCTATCGGGGGTTGCACGTATTATGTATCTCACCCCGGTGGCAGAAGTTACGATAGCTTTCCCATTAACAGTTATGAAGCAGAAAGCAGGCGCTGGAACCGCTTTGGCAATACCAGTCATACCCAGGAAGTATTAAGGCCATCGCCTGGCTTTAGTATTATCCAGCATTATATATCACAGGACCGCCAGCCTTTCTATTGCGACCCGCCGCCGGTGGTGATCAATAAAGAGTATCCGTATACATTGGATATGCGGCAGTTTTGGAAAAAATAAATTATTTGATTTCAGGTAAAGATGGTAAGTGGCGCTGTTCGCTTACCATCTTTGCCTGGAATGTTCTAACCAGCCTTTATTTGATTCAGTTGTTTTCCCACTCCGCATACTTCATGTATAAATTTTAATTTTTCAATGACCGGTGCTGAAATAATAAACGGGTAAAAATCTGCATGCCCCATGCTCCTGTTTAAACTGTTGACAGCAAATGTTAGCGGAAACCACATGTTTACTATTTCATTAAAATTGGTGATTGTGTATGGGTCATTATAAACGTCTTTCTGCATTTCTTTGCGATGTATTCCAATGCCAAAAGACCAGGCCGTTTCCAGTGTGTCCATCATGTGCATGTAATGCGCCCAGCTTTCTGCCCAGTCTTCCCAGGCATGCGAGGAGGCATACGGGCTGATAAAAAAATCATTCCAGTTGGATTGAATACCATTGTTATAATACTGTTGTAATGCCTGGTCGTAATTGTTTTCTTCATTACCAAAAAGTCGCCGGAATTCTGCAAGGTGGTTGCTTTCTTTGATTAATACGTCCCAATAATAATGGCCTATTTCGTGGCGGAAATGCCCCAATAAAGTGCGGTATTTTTCCCCCATGTCTAATTTATGGCGGGTTCGCAACCCTTCATCAGCTTCTTCAATATTTAAAGTTATTAAGCCATGGTCATGGCCTGTCATTACCCTTTCTGCCGGCGACATATCTCCCATAAAATCAAAAGCAATTCCGCCAATATCGTCCACACTTTTTTTTGCTGCAACCGGCAGCCGAAGGCGAAGTAAAGAATAAACCATCCGGTGTTTTGCAATCTCAATCCGTTTCCATTTGTCCTGGTTTAAAATGGTGGAAAGTTCAGGAATCGTTCTGTTAAGTTCGCAGGCTATGCAGAAAGGGGATGTTTGGGTAACCGGTATCAGCCAGTTGCAGGTGCCATGGATGGAGTTGGAACAAAATCGGTAAACTTCATTTTTATTATTAACAGGAGAATAGCTGTTTTGATTGTTATCTAACGCAACCATGTTAAATTTTGATACGTCAAAACCTACAGGATGATTACAATTAAGACAGGTAGAATTTTCAAAATAAAGCGGGTTGTTGCAACTGGTGCAAGTATATAATTTCATGAATAATTATTTTTTAATATTGCTTTGCCAATAACTATTCCAAGATCGGCAAGATTATAAAAGGCGTCCATTCAAATGAATATTTTAAGTTTTAAAAATTCAATTTTAATGAGCAGTAAATTACCGGCTTTTTTGTAATTTTAAATTATGAGCAGCCTGATAAAAATAAAAGATAAAATACCCCGTACAGCGATGGAATTATTTGAAATTCTTCCCGAAGGACTTTTGTGCGAAGTAATTGAAAACACATTGTATATGACACCAACCCCCGATTTTTTTCACCAAAAAATTAGTAGTGAATTGCAATATGCAATTTTAACCCAATTAAAAAAAAGCAATTCGGGGGAATGTGTAGCTGCGCCTATAGATGTTTTTTTGGATACAACAAATGCTTTTCAACCCGATATTCTTTTTATTGCCAAAGAAAATTTAGGCATTATTAAAGATGGCAAAATAAGAGGAACACCGGATTTGATTATCGAAATCCTATCTCCGGGAAGTACAAAAAATGATAAAATTATTAAACGCAATGTATATGAGCGAAATGGTGTAAAAGAGTATTTTATTGTAGAGCCAAAAACAAAGGAAGTAATTACCTACTATCTTAAAGGAAAAAATTTTGAAAAGCAAACAAGTAAAAAAGGTAAAGTAAAAAGCTTGCTGCTGAAAAAAACGTTTTCTTTTTAGCTAATTAATTTTTGCAATCTTTCCCGTGATATATTTTAAACTATCTCCGGGCCGCTTCTAATAAGCTGCATCTTTCTATAATGTACCTGGGTTAATTGCTTTGCCTGATCATGTATATATAAAATACTTCAATTCGTGATTGAAACTACAAAGCGTTTCCTCAATGTTGTTAACCTAAATTTGGAATATTTTAGTTGCTGCAATTATTTATCTTTAGTTTATATTTTCATTGCCATTCATAACTTCCCAAAAATTTAAATGATGTCCAACAAAGAAACTTTTATCCAGGCCATAAAAGACGGCTATACTTTTAAAGGTGAAAGTGTAAAAATTGGCGCTGCCGTTTTAGACGGCGAGATAGTTGCTGATGCAGGAATTTATCTTCCGCTGAAAACAATGAATCGCCATGGATTGATAGCAGGCGCTACCGGAACGGGTAAAACGAAAACACTCCAGATGATCAGCGAGTTTTTGAGCGATGCCAGCGTACCTGTTTTATTAATGGATATCAAAGGTGATTTGAGTGGCATTGCAGCATTAGGCAGTGCGAATGATAAAGTAAAGGACAGGTATCAGAAATTAAATATGGTTTATACGCCATCGCAGTTTACTGCCGAGCTGATGACATTGAGTGAGCAGAAGGGAGTACGTTTAAGGGCCACGGTGAGTGAATTTGGACCGGTATTGCTTAGCAAAATACTGGGATTGAATGATACACAGGGTGGAGTAGTGGCGATGATTTTTAAGTATTGCGATGATACCCAAATGCCTTTGCTGGATTTAAAAGACTTTATTAAAGTGTTGCAATATGTGGGAGATGAAGGAAAGGCGGAATTGGAAAAATCGTATGGGAAAATATCTACCACCAGCACCGGAACCATTTTACGTAAAGTGATTGAACTACAGCAACAGGGGGCAGATGTTTTCTTCGGTGAAAAGAGTTTTGAAGTGGCTGATCTGATGCGGATCGATGACCAGGGCCGCGGAATAATCAATGTGTTGCGGGTAACTGAATTGCAGGACAGGCCGAAATTATTCTCCACATTTATGTTACAAATGATGGCCGAGTTGTACGCCAGTTGCCCTGAAGAAGGCGACCTGGATAAACCCAAACTGGTACTGTTTATTGATGAAGCCCATTTAATTTTCCAGGAAGCAAGTGATGCACTGTTGCAGCAAATAGAAACAGTTATTAAACTGATTCGCTCCAAAGGAATTGGTATTTTCTTTTGCACGCAAAATCCAATGGATATACCTGCCGGTGTATTGGGGCAGTTAGGCTTAAAGGTGCAACATGCATTAAGGGCGTTTACAGCCGTGGATAGAAAAGTGATTAAGCAAACCGCAGAGAATTATCCTGAAACAACTTATTATAAAACAGAGGACCTCATCACTCAATTGGGAATTGGGGAAGCATTGATAACGATGCTGAATGAAAAGGGAATTCCTACTCCACTGGCACACGTAATGCTATGCTCTCCCCGAAGCCGGATGGATGTATTAACAGATGCCGAAATAAGCGATTTGGTTGGAAGATCAAAGTTGGCAGCAAAGTATAATCAGATCATTGATTCGGAAAGTGCTTATGAAATATTAACAGCCAAATTGAAGGAAGCTGCTGAAAATGCACAGGTGGAGGAGGAGTCGAAAGCTTCCAAAAAAACAGCCAAGGAAGAGCCTTCCGCTTTTGAAAAAGTGGCCAACAATACCATTGTAAAAAGCATGGTTCGCACGGCAGGCAATACGATTGTACGTTCGTTGTTAGGTGCGTTGGGGCTTGGTGGCAGAAGTAGAAAGAAAACCAGCGGTTGGTTTTAAAAGCGTTGGTTAATCATTTGTTTAAATAACGCTTTTATACGGGTATTGCTTAATTTTACAGATGTTTAAGGAAAAGTCCCTCTTTAACCACCGTTATGGCGTTGTGGCTATTGTTGTTTTGCTTGTTTGCTCTATCAGTTTTGTTACCAGGTTAGTTTTATTGGTAAAAAGCTGGCCCGGTTTAGAGCTTAGTTTCATACGTTTTTTCGCCATTTTTTTAATCGGTTTTTTTTACGACCTGGTGGTAAGCAGTTTTTTTGCCATACCTGTTGCCTTGTATTGCTGGCTGATGAAAGACTCCTGGTATCAAAAAAATTGGCAACGCATTCCCTTATTCATCCTCCTGTTTATTATTACTTTTATTTTGGTTTCAACAGCCTGTAGCGAAATCATTTTCTGGAATGAGTTTAATGTAAGGTTTAATTTTATAGCCGTTGATTACCTGATTTATACCAATGAAGTATTGGGAAATATTTGGGAATCGTATAATATGCCCATGATCATTGCGGCAGTTGTTCTGGCAGTGCTGATACTGTTATTTTTAGTCAGGAAGAAAGTAATTGCTTCTCAACTGAAAAGCATGCGTTTTGTTTCAAGATCTGTTTTTTTTGTATGCATCTTATCTGTACCCGCAGCGGGATATTTTTTTGTTAATAACCACCTAAAAAGTATCAGCAATAACAACTATGTAAATGAACTGGGCGGTAACGGCATTTACGAATTTGGAGCGGCATTCTGGAATAACGAAATTGATTATCACCAGTTTTACCGGGAAAGAAATGATACTGCCAATTTTGCACTGCTTCGTAAAATGTTGCAAGCTCCCAATGCAACTTTTTCGGCCGATCCATTAAACATACAGCGGGAAATTAAGAGTGATTCGCCACAACATAAATGGAATGTAGTACTGATAAGCATGGAAAGTTTGAGTGCCGATTATCTTAAATATTTTGGTAACCAGGATAACATTACTCCTTACCTGGATTCATTAATTCCGCGGAGCCTGTTTTTTAGTAATTTTTACGCTTCCGGAACCCGAACGGTAAGGGGGCTGGAAGCAATTTCCCTTGCCATTCCACCTACTCCCGGGCAATCTATTGTTCGCCGTCCACATAACGAGGGTTTATTTTCGCTTGGAAGTGTATTAAAGGATAAAGGGTATGATGTGAATTATGTTTATGGAGGGAATAGTTTTTTTGATAATATGGGCTACTTCTTTAGCCACAATGGGTATAATGTACTCGACAAAAGAGATATACCTGACAAATTTGTTCATCATACTACCGCATGGGGCATTGATGACGAAGCTACTTTTGATTATACACTCGGACAATGTGACGATAGTTATAAAAACGGCCGGCTGTTTTTTAATCATATCATGACAATCAGCAACCACAGGCCTTATACATTTCCGGATGGGCGTATTGATATTGCTTCGGCTTCACAAAGTGTGTCTGGTGGCGTAAAGTATACTGATTATGCAATTCATAAATTCCTTTCAGATGCGGCTAAAAAGCCATGGTTTGATCAAACTATTTTTGTAATTGTATCAGATCATTGTTCAAGAAGTGCGGGTAAAACGGATTTACCAGCCAACAGGTATCATATTCCCTGCCTTATTTATGCACCCAAATTAATAATGCCCTCAAATGAGCAAAGGTTTACCAGCCAGATTGATTTGGCACCAACCCTGTTGGGTTTAATGAATGTAAATTATACAAGTGTTTTCTTTGGTTTTGATATTTTAAAAACAACGTTACCAAGGGATAGGGTATTCATCAGCACGTATCAAAACCTGGGGTATATTAAAAATAATATGTTGGTAATCCTGTCGCCACAAAAAAAGGTTAGCACTTTTCAGCCAAATTTTATAACCGGGGCGGCTATTCAAAAACCCGATACGGATAGTCTTACAAATGAAGCAATAGCCTGGTACCAGGGGGCAAGCTACCTGTTTAAAAACGACAAATATAAAAGTGTACAATAAAACTAAATATGCAACCTGCATTAAATCAATTGATTACAGTTGTATTGTGTTTAATTGGTACACCGGGGAGCAAATAAAAGGGGATAAAAAAAGTTAATAAAATCTTGCATATTAACGAATTAGCAGCTATCTTCGTTACGGTTTTTCATAGGATATTGGATTTTA
>JANPIJ010000193.1:0-39848 GCA_031424955.1 Ferruginibacter sp.
TACAGGAAGAATGCCAGCCATACACTTTCCCCTTTGCCATGCTCACCCACTTTATCCATACCATCATTCCAGTCGCCCGATCCTATCAATGGTAAACCATTCACACCGTATTTCAATGCATGTTCAATGGCTATTTTACAATGGTCATACAGACTGGCTTTTTCTCCCGACCGGATGGGAAGGTCATAAAATGATTCTTCTCCCTGGTTCAATAATCTTCCTTCCATAAAATGTACCAACTCATCCAATATCAATGTGTCGCCAGTTGAAACCACATACCTGCCGGCAACAAATGGAAGCCACAAATAATCGTCCGAACAAGTGGTACGCACACCTCTTCCCACAGGAGGGTGCCACCAATGCTGTACATCTCCTTCCTTAAACTGCCGGGAGGCGCACAATAAAATCTGCTCCCTAACCATATTGGGCTTAGCGTGCATCAACGAAAGGGTATCCTGCAACTGGTCGCGGAATCCAAATGCTCCACCTGATTGGTAAAAACCGCTTCTCGCCCAAATTCTGCAGGCGATTGTTTGATAAGTAAGCCATCCGTTGGAAAGGATATTGATGGACGCATCGGGTGTTTCAATTTGTACCGAACTCAGGGTATCTCCCCAAAAACGGTATACATTTTTTAACGCGGTATGCGCTGCTGCGTTTCCTGCGAATTGTTGTATGATATTTAATGCATCCTGCAGGTTTTTACCCGCACCCAGGCGAAAAACAACTTCATGCTCTTCTTCTTCCGCCAGGTCAAATACTACCTGTAAGGCAGCACAGGGATCAAGTGCAGCTCCCAGCCTGCCCGAAAGCCTCGATTTGTTCATCGCTTCGGGATTACTCATGGTGCCATTGCGGCCGATAAATTCAGCCCGGTCTGCAGTAAATGATTTATTCCCGTCATCTACATCGAAAAAAGCAACCCGTTCTCCAAATTCTGTATTGTATGCATTGGTACCCAATATGGCTCCGGTTCGGGCATCTATGTCGGTTATAATCTGCATCTGCATTTTTGAACGCAGTTCTCCCAACACCCATTCCACATAACCGGTTGCAGAAATGCGGCGTAGCCTGTTGCTGTTGTTCCGCAGTTTTAATATTATAAATTTTACCGGTGCAGTTGTATCAGTAAACACACTCATTTCTGAATCAATACCATCTTCGCTATGTTCAAAAATGCTGTAACCAAATCCATGCCTCGTGATATAATCGGATTTTCCCCTGCATGGGAAAGGGGCAGGTGACCAAAAGCGGCCACTTTCTTCATCTCTTAAATAAAAAGCTTCGCCCTTCAAATCATTGATAGGGTCATTGTTCCAGGGTGTTAGCCTGAATTCGTGCGCATTTTCTGTCCAGGTATATGACTGTCCGCACTCGGAAATGATAGTACCGAAATGAGGGTTTGCCAGTACATTGATCCAGGGGGCCGGGGTTGACTTACCAGGCGATGTGGTGATAATGTATTCCTTCCCATCCCTTGTAAAACCGCCATAGCCGTTGAAAAACTCCAAATCATTTTGGGGTGCAACGGCCGTTACTACGGAGGAGTGAAATTTAGTAGGATTAAAATAAGGAATGGTTGATTTTATCTTGCTTCTCCGGTTAATCTGTTCTTCCAGCGACCCCATTTTATCAGATAAAATAATATGCGCCACGGATTGAAACAGGATCCGGTCTTCAATGGAAATCTGGTCGGCGGCTCTTATAAAAATGCCTCCGGGCTGTTCCTTTATATCGCCGGACATTGCAGGAGTAATTAATCCAAGAATCTGGTTGTTCAAATCCTGGCGGTATCCTCCGCGGTCCTCATTCCATATCACCAGGTCAATCATAATACCTTTCAGCCGCCAGTAAGAGTGCGCCTGCACCATTTGTTTAACCAACTCAATATTCGCTGCATCCTCTATCATTAGTAATACAATCGGCAGGTCGCCTGAAATGGAATAACCCCATAACCCGGATTGTCCCCGCCGGTTTTTAATGATTACCGCAGGATCAGCCCTTAAAGTTGCATTGGCAAAAATGACGGAAGAGGTAAGCCGGGCAAATAATTGTGCATCCGCCTCGCTGGCATTTATTTGCCGTAGAATGAGCAAGCTGTGTGTCCAGGCCAGTTCAAGTACCCGCTTTGTTATATAGCGGTCCTGGTATTTTTCAACCAGGCTATTGCATATTTCCTTTGTTTCCGCAATACCAATGATCATATCAATAACAGCGGTTTCGCCTGGTTCAATTACAATGCGATATTGGATAGCTACTACGGGGTCCAATACTGAGCCGGCGGTATTGGAAAGACCGGCTCCCTGTTCCATCACATTGGGGTGATGTATGGTATTACCCCTGCCGATAAATTCTGCCCGGTTGGTTTCGTAAGAAATATTTTTAATTTCGGCATCATGCACTTTCATTAAATGAAACATCCATGGATTTCGCTCATCCTGTGATCTTGGCCTGCGGGTGCACAGAATGGCATGCCGCTGCTGATTAATTTCCGTTTGCACAAAAAGATTGCTAAAGGCCGGATGTACTTCATCTGCCATGGCCGTGTTTAAAACTACTTCCGCATAACTCGTAATTTCAAGAACCCTTTTCTTTCTTGACTTATTGGTGATATGTACCCTTCGTAATTCAATATCATCTTCCGGGGACACTACTATCTCCGTATGCGTGTCGAGTAGCAGATCCCGACGGCGGAATTCGGCCCGGCCCTGTGTAAATACTGCTTCGTAGTTTTCACCCTGTTGCAGCGATGGCTGAAATGCAGTTGACCAAAAAACATTGGAATCAAGATCCCTGATATAACAAAAAGTTCCCCAGTTATCGCAGGTACTATCTTCCCGCCAGCGGGTAACGGCAATATTTTTCCAACGACTGTATCCTCCGCCAGAGTTGGTGACCATTACATGATAACGGCCATTTGACAATAATTCTACTTCCGGAACCGGGGTATGTGGTGTGCCGATTACCCGCATGGAGGTATCGGTATATGGTATGGCGCTTATATCTTCGGCATGCACACTCGGTGAATAGAATGTGGCCACCCTTGGTATTTTTTCCTGTAATAAAAGTAAGGTAGATTTTATTTCCACATCAGTTTCAAAACGTTGCTGCATGGGTTTTTGCAACAAATGGTAGGCCAGCGATAAAAAACTCATACCCTGGTGATGCGCCATAAATGATTTTACCAGTGCAAATGTTTGCTTTCGCGGAAGCCGGGAAGGAGTGTAGTCAATGGCTTCATAAAATCCATACCTGCTTTCAAACCCGTTTTCTTTTAGCTCCTGCATATTATTGTAGGCGGCCTGCGGATCTACCATTATTGCCATGAGGGTAGAATAGGGAGAAATCACCAGGTCTTCGCTTAATCCTCTCTTTAATCCAAGACCCGGTACACCAAAGGCCCGGTATTGGTAGTTGAGACTGGTATCTACCATATTGTATCCTGATTCAGAAATGCCCCATGGAATGCCCCTTTTTTTACCATATTCAATTTGCTTTTCAATCACCGCGGTATTGGTCTGATCCAGCAGGGTATTTTCGTAAGTTGGCATTACGAGCAATGGCATCAGGTATTCAAACATAGATCCACTCCAGGATAACAATACCGGGGTAGTGCCCATCCTGGTTAATTGCCTTCCCAGTGCAAACCAGCTTTCCTGTGGCAATTTACCCTGTGCAATCGCCACAAAAGTGGTAAGTCTTGCTTCCGAAGCCAGCAGGTCATAAAAGCTGTTATCCCTTCTTTGTTCATCTACATTAAAACCAATGGTTAGTAAATGCACCGATCTGTCGTATAGGAAATCATAATCCAGGTCAGCCAGTTCTGTAATTTTTATTGCAAGCTGCTTTACCGTTAGCAGGAACTCTTTTGCCCGACGGCCCGATTCTGTAATCTGGCTTCGGAATGTATTGAGCCACTCCTCCTCCTCGTCACTATTATCCGAAGCATAACTACTAATAATGCTGTGGAGCATTGTTTCTTCAATTTTCGCTAATTCCCTCGTGGTAGGCATTTGCGGCAGCAATTCACGTAAGTGTTCAAATTTTGCGGGAATATGTTCCGATAACAGCATCCATGGTACCATGGTGAGCAGTTCATATTTAACCTGTTGTATCTGTAATATTAATTTCTGCGACCACCAGGCGCTTTCGGGAGCAGCTTCCAGTTTTGATTGCGCATTCACTTCTGCAAAAGATAATTCCAGTTCATCTATAAAATCCATTGCTTCATCCAGGCTCCTTATGCCTGACTGTATGATGTCGTGCAGCTCCTCCTGGAATTGCGTTAATGATTCTGCAGTTGGATTAACTTCCGCCAGCAAGGCAAGTGTATCAGCCAAACCCTCAAATACGGAGATAGTGATTATTTTTTTATCAGGTATAGATATTATTCCCTGTTTTAAAGTAATAAGATGACCTGCAAGATTTCCACTATCTACAGTCGAAACATATCTTGGTGACAGCGGCGTTAAGGTTTGTGTATCGTACCAGTTATATAAATGACCGCGGTATCGCTCCATTCGCAACATGGTATTGATGGTATTTCCGGTTCGGTCAATCAGTTGCCGCGGACCGATATAACCAAAATCATAGGCTGTTAAGTTACACAACAAAGCCAGTCCAATATTGGTAGGTGAGGTGCGGTGTGCGATTTTTTCTACCGGCTCCTCCTGGAAATTATCAGGGGGTAACCAGTTATCCGCTTCACTGACAAACCTTTCAAAAAAAGCCCAGATCTTTCTGCCGAGTTTACGGAGATAAAGATTTTCCCCGGCTGAAAGTTGTGCCTTTTTAGATTCAAATGAATGACTCACCCACCAGGCAATGGCGGGTGCGGTAATCCACAAAACCAATATCGGAAGTGCTATGAGGATGGTAACGGGCGATTTGTATAATACGAGATAAACGAATATGCCAATAGCAAAAAGCGGCGCAAACCACATCGTGAAAAAAGCATGGTCGATACTTTCCTGCTGTTGCCGGTTTTGGCCCTGGCTATATGGGTTCCATTGAAGCAGCCTTTTTTTCGTGATATTAATTCTTATTAATGTTCGTACAATAGCATCTGTATTGGAGTATACTTCATATGGCAGACTGGTAAGATCAAGCAGGTGTTGTACAAAATGATTGGTAGCCGATCTGAGTGAATAAATGAGGTGTTGTATAAATATTACATCGCTGGGCTTCCAGCATAATTCCCATATGAGGTGAACAATGGAAGGCATGATGATGATAAGGGTAACCGCCAATGTCCAAAACCAGGGCATGGGGGAAATAATCCAGCCAAATAAAAACAACAGCAATAAGGCCAATGGAACAAGGCTTCGGCGGAGATTGTCAAATATCTTCCACTTGCTGAACAATGACAATGGATTTTTACGGGCACCTTTTATTGCAGCCGGTACAAGAGGTAAAATCCAATTTGCAATTTGCCAGTCGCCCCTTATCCACCTGTGCCTGCGTTTCATATCTGTGAGATAATGGGATGGATATTCTTCGTACAACTGAACATCTGATATCAAACCGGAACGTGCATAAGAACCTTCTAATAAGTCATGACTCAGGATTCTGTTTGGAGGAAACTTATTTTTTAAAGCCTGTTCAAATGCATCCACCTCATAAATCCCCTTTCCTATAAATGAGCCTTCTTTAAACAGGTCCTGGTAAACATCGGAGGTGGCTCTTGTATAAGGATCTGTTCCCGGTTCATTGCCATGAATTCTTGCATAAACGGAACTATTATTACCGGGTAAACTATTGCTTACCCTGGGTTGAAGTATAGCATACCCTTCTGTAACCCGGCCTCTGCGTTCGTTATAATACGCCTTGTTGAGCGGATGCGCCATCGTTGCTACCATCTTCCAGGCAGTATCCCTTGGCAACAGCGTATCTGTATCCAGTGTAATTACATATTTAACCCCGGTGTAAATCGCCTCTTCTCCAACAATCATTGAAAAATTTTCTTTTCCCACACCCCTGATCACTTCATTAAATTCAGTAAGCTTACCCCTTTTCCTTTCAAATCCCATCCATATTTTATCATACTTATTCCACTTCCGCGGCCGGTGAAACAGGAAAAAAGTATCATTGGCAATACGGTTGTATTTTTTATTCAGTTCAATGATCTTCCGGGCGGCTGTTTGTACCAGCAGTTCATCTTCGGGCAGCGTTTCAGTTGCAGCATCTGTAAAGTCGGTGAGCAGGGCATAATACAAATTCGCATCGCGGTTGGCGAGAAATCTTACCTCCAGTCCTTCTATTAACTCATCAATTACTGACTGGCTGCTGAGTATCGTTGGAATTACGACCATGGAACGGTGCTGGTCCGGAATGCCTTTGGAATAATCCATTCTTGGCAATAGGTGTGGATTTGCCAGGATGGTGCTTAACCAGTTAACAATAGATACCGCCAGCCTGCTGGTTGCCAGCAGGATAATAACGGAAAGTACCAGCACCACTGTATTGCTAAATCCCTCATAGTATGCTTTTGCAATGAGTGCCCAGGAAAACAAAGAGGTTAAAATGGTAATCCCCCCCAGGTAGACCAGCAATGGAATTTTATTCACTACGTTTTTGCAGTAGTCCATCCGGGTAACCTTTGGCTTAGCTGTTTTTTTTAATTGCGCCATCCCCTTGCAGGTTAGGTAATGTCCTACATGAGCCAGGCGGGGATCATTATATTGCGCACTATTTTCCCTGGCAAACTGTATTGCCATGGCCGCTATTTCCTGCTCGGTAAACTCGCTGCATTTTGCAATTTTTTCAACTGCGTGCCGGTAATTGTCACGGGTAAGAAAATCCATCGCTCCATAAACGCCCCCGATGTCTTCCCGCAGTGTGTGTTCAACGATACTGGTGCTTTCTACAAAATCCCGCCAATCGGTGGTACTTAAAAAACGCAGGCTGCTAATGCTGTTGCTGATGGATACCTGGTCGGCCGCCTGTTTCTGGTTTTCCTCCTGTATCAATTCGCTGCTGGTGGTTCCGCTTTCAGATAACTGCTGCTCCATCCAGTTAAGTGGAAGGGTAACTGAGCTGCCTTTCTCCTGCAGGCGCCTGGTTAATTCCGCTACAAAAGAACTATCCATGGGAGGTTCAGACCTTGCCATGTCGGCAATAATTAGCACCAGGTTCTTGGGGTCTTTTTCAACTGTCTCCAGCATTTTATCAGCCCAGGTACCGGCCAGTAATTTATTATTGATATCAATGGCAATCTGGATGGATAGCCTTCTCAGGTTTTCTATCAGCGCCAGCCGGAGCATAATCGGTATGGCCCACAATTCTCCTAATTTTAAAAAAGTAGTAGTTTGATAGGCATTTACAAAACCTGCCAGGCCATCCAGGTCAACATGGCCATCACTGTGGGAAATAATTTCCACAGCAATATCGTACACACGCGGTAATCCGGCTGATTTTCCTTTAGCAAGTTGTGGCAATCCCTTACTGTAACCTTTCGGTAAATGCTTTCTACCTGTATAAATCTGTTCTTCTACCAGAAAAAAATTATCCAGTAACCATTCCCCGGCCGGTGCAATCCGGTTATTTTCTTTAACCACTTCCGTAAGCAGGGCATGTACTTCCAGTAATATTTTTTCATTCTCATCCAGGCGCTTTAACAACTGCTCCGACGGGTGTTCAGATATTAACACATGCCTTGCTGCAAGCCCTCTGGCATGGTGTTCCAACTGTTCTTCAGTAAATAATTCGGATCGAAGCGGAGTGCGTTCACCAGCATATTTTCCATTCCAGTTGTCGCCGAATATTGGATCGATGATGTTTTTTTTTAAAGAAGTAATTGCCTGCGGAAGCATTTCAAGGAGTTCCTTTGGCCTGTTTTTCCTTTGATCTGCTTTCATTTTTTATGGGCGTTTTGTTTTTCATTCGTTAAATAATAATGATTCAAATTCCTAACTCCTCTTTATGGGTACAAGCTAAATCTATACCCAAAAAAATTAGCGGCAGGGTATTTGAACCTGCTGTACTCATAAGCATTTACGCTTTTACTGATTAAAAAAGATTATCAGTTTTGTATTACCTCAAAATCATCATATGAAAAAAATCATTGGACTGGTTACGATTAGCACCACTTTATTGCTGGCGGCCTGCGGCAACGAAACACAACCTGCGGCAACTACACCACCAGCTCCCACTAAAGAAGTAATTGTGGTAACTCCGGCACCGGCCCCTACTGTTATTGTAAAAGAGGCACCGGCAAAATCAACTACCATTACACTGGATAAGAACGGTGTAAAAGTGGGCACTAAAAAGGTAGATGTAGAAATAAAGAAAGACAATAAATAGTTAAGTTGGCAAATGGAAATAGTGTACTTCGCCTGGAAGAGGCAGCATACTATAACCGTTTTGAAATCCGGTTCCCCTGGGAACGTTGCATTTTTTAGTCCGTCTGATTACCGCAGTAAATGTGTATCACATAAAATGTATAATTTTATCCGGTACACATTTTTTTATGAGTAAACATATTGCAATCGTAGGGGCAGGCATCAGCGGTATGTTAACCGCCTGGCTACTGAGCGAAAAAGGATACGACATTACCATTTTTGCAACCGCTTTCTCTCCCAATATTACCTCCAATAAGGCAGCTGCATTCTGGTTTCCATACCATATCCGGAATGACAAAAGAGGGATTAACTGGTGCCGGACCAGCTATCAGTATTACCAGTCATTTACCGGAAACACCGAAACCGGTATTAGCATGCGGCAATTGAAAAAAGCATTGCGCAACGGAATGGAAGAGGAAGAACCAATCTGGGTTGAGTTTATGCCTGCAGGTTCTTACAGGATTTGTCCCGATCAGGAACTGGAACCCGGTGTTGTGAAAGCCTATGATATTACTGTTCCACTGATTGAAACGCAAATATTTTTACCCTGGTTACAGCAACAGTTGCTGAAACGGGGTGTGCAGTTTTTGGAACGGGATATCAAAAAGTTTGATGACCTCATCAGGGAATATGACATAGTTATCAACTGTAGTGCATTGGGTGCAAGAAAATTATGCAACGATGAAAGTATAATTCCGGTAAGAGGCCAGGTTGCTTTGCTGGAGCCAATCGCCGGAATGGCCATTTACCTCGACAATGAAAAATTATTGTATGTTGTTCCCCGCAAGGATGCCATCATTGTAGGCGGTACTTATGAAGCAGGCATAGAAGAGGAACTGACTGAACCTGCTACCATTGACCGGATTTTGTTCAATGCCTTTGAGGTATTACCCCAACTAAAAAATCAACGCATTATAGGAAGTTGGGCGGGGCTTCGGCCCTACCGTGCCGAAGTAAGGGTAGAGCGGGAACCGGGTACCAATATCATTCATAATTATGGGCATGGGGGCAGTGGGTTTACCCTGGCTTTTGGTTGTGCCAAGACGGTTCGTAAGCTGGTAGAAGCGATATAAAACGCTGCGAAAAAGACCCGCAGTCATTTACTTTATGGTTTTCTAAAAAAGTTGAGCTTATCAATGTTCACCAAAATTATTACTCCAGCATTTCATTTACCTTTTTAAACTGATATCCTTTTTGCTTTAGCTCATTGATCAATTCATTTAGCCGGAAATAAAACTTATCTGTTCTATTGGGATCGGTACCAATATGTAATAACAGCAGGTACCCATTCAAACCATTCGTATCCTTTTTTTCCTGGTCCACAACCGATTGATATATTTCATTGGAGCTACGATAATTTTTTAATCCGGGCCAGGTATAATCAGCAGCGCTTAGTGTGCCCGGTGTGTAGTTAATCAACTGCATACCCAACTGTTTTGTCCACGCAGCAATGCTGTCATTGTACCACTCATAGGGTGGAAGAAAGTAACGAACAGATGTAACCGGAGTACCATTTCTTTTGATTGCTGCCAGGTTATTATTAAGATCACCGGTAAACTGTGATTTGGTTACCAGCAAACTATCGCGGTTACTCCAGTCGCAGTATAAAAGGTGTTGATCGCTATGGGGACCCAGGTAATTACCCTTTTGCTGTAATTGTTTGATCAATGGTTTAAATGCATTATTCCGGTAAAAATTACCGGTAAAAAAGAAGGAAGCATGAACACCCTGTTTTTGTAAAACATCCGCAATTAATTTTCCCCCATCGGCAAATTCATCACCGGTAAATACCAGGGCGATTTCCTTTTTCATATTGCCTGCCCTTATGATAGCACCTTTGTAAAGAGCATTATTTTTGGAAGCCGCTTCCGATTCTTTAGCCGCCAGTAAATAGATCAGTGAAGCCGTGCCATCCATGGTAGGTTCATTGGTGCTGTAATCGCCATAATCATCATGATATACGGCAAGCCCGCTTTGAAATGGCACGTATTCATCTGCATCCTTTAATTGAATACCGATCAGGTTTCTGTAAATACTGGTGTACACCGGCCCATCCACCAGCCCGCCATTAATGGGATATTGCTTTAAATGCGTAAATGCAGAATGAGGGTCCACGGGGCTGTCACCCCGGGAAGGCAAACCATACACCATGGAAGTTCCCCATGGATTGCAACCGAAAAGCCAGTCAATATTGGCTTGCTCCAGTTCGTTAAAAGTTCCATCACCTGATAATTGCCGGTACCAGTAACATTGAATAGCGAATGAAGTAGTAAGGTTATTACTGCACCAGATAAAGGGTACACCCCGGTAAAAAGCATTTTGCCTCGCCTTTTCCCAAACCCTGGCAATGCCTTGCCGGTAGTAACCAACAATAGTATCGCTTCTAAGGCGGGTTTTAGCATCCCCTTTTTTTAATTGTTTGGCCAGTTCATAATGTCCCAGGTTGATGAATGGGTACCACTGGTAATGCCTGGCAGTATCGGCGCCCAGCCAGGGCGTTATTTTTTCCTGTTGTCCGTAACCGTACCCGACGGAACGATAATAACCATGATCGCCAGAACCTGGCGTTGTATTCACCATGTCGTGAATGCTGGCCGCCGCCAGTTCCATATCATCCACCCAATTGTCTTCTTCGTAAAAATAGGGCGCCCCGCCTGGAGCAGTTTGTGTAACACCGGGCTTTTTTAAGGCGAACTTGAAAGCATCAAATGACCTGGCATAATAGCTCAGGTTTTTATCCTTTACCTTAAATACAGAGTCGGTATTATACAGATATTGCGCCAGGGCAAAAGCACTGGCAAATTTAGCCGCGGTAGAGGAAGTGCCCGTTGTTCGGTTTTTATATTTAAACAGGCCCTGCGGTTCGCCGGTAATAAAGTAAACAGGACGCTCATTTCCCTTGCCATAAAAATTATCTTCCTTTGGTATCCGCATGGAGCGGTGATCGCGGTCATCGGCCAGCTGGTTAAACATACGGTCCGGTTCCGGGTTCATTTTCATCAACCATTCCAGCCCCCATTTGGCTTCATCCAATATATCCTTCACCCCATTTTTCCCATCCAAACCATTTGCCATTTTTTCATCATCAAAAACGTATGCAAAATCGCGGTAGGCTGCCAGCAGGTGCCAGGTAGCATTGGCAGAAGTGGTGGAATATTGCAGGTAGTCAGATGCATCATGCCATCCTCCGCTTACATCGATGTGGGTACTATCTGGCATTGGACCGTACATGGTGTACCCGTCATGGGTATGGCAACTGTCTTTTAAGTATGGATTAAAACCACTCCTTTGCTGCCGCATATACTGCAGGCAAAAATTGGCGGCACCGTTATAAACCCCTTCTTCGATATTAAATTCGGGGGAAACAGCATTGCCTGCGGCCAAATAATATTTACCCGGCTTTTTAAAGGCTGAAAAATTTAACCGGCGGGTACTATCAAAAGGGCCATAAGCGCCAAAATTTTTGGAAGCAGGTTGCTCATAAACCGTTTTGCCCGTAGCAGCATCTACCAAACGGAAGGAAGAGATTGCACGACTGCCTTTACTGCACCAAACGGCTACCTTTATCCCCGAAGGTGTGTAGCCAAGCTGATTGATCCTGATCCATGAATTGCTTTCATTTAAAAAACGAAATGAAAATATAACCGTAATAAGACCTGCAAAACAAATGAAATAGCCTTTACTTTTCATGTGGAAGAAATTTATATAAATATCATTGGTATCTGTGGATAATCCACGATAAAAATAAAAAAGTATTTTTATGGATGCGGGTGTACATTGCAAAGACCAGGTAGTTAAGTGCCAATATAAGTGCATCATGACACAAGAAGAACTTTTCAATCACTTACTGATCCAATTCACTTGGATAAAGTCAATTATTAAAAGGAAGAACTGGAATCTATTACAGAACTTAATTATTGATAAGCCTGCAACAATTATTGAAGTACGAAACATTGAAGACCAACTTGGTTTTAGTCTTCCGGAAGAATATAAAATTCTATTTACAAAATTCTCCAAAAGAGTTGAATTTCGTTATCAATTTGATGAAGAACCTCCAAAAGAATATCAGGGAATCTTTTCAGGTGAAATATATTGGAATCTTGACAAGTTAGTTGATATTCATCGTTATTTTTTAGAATGGGTAGACGCTTCGCTTGATCCATCCTCCAATGACGCCGAAGCAATAGAAATAACAAAAAGACTTTGGAAAAAAAAGATTCCCTTAATGCAAGTTCCAAATGGTGACATTATTGTTATTGGACTAGATACTTCCGAAGTTATATATTTTTCACATGAGGGAGACGCAATGCATGGAAAGACCCTTGGACAAACCCTTTTTGATTTTTTAGAATTTCATTCAAGAGTTGGGTTCATAGGTAGTGAGGACTGGCAGTTCAAACCATTCTTTAATTACGAGCAGAACAAAATGGTAACAAAGGGAGGCAAAATCGAAAATTTTATTAAATGGCTGGAAAAATAACAGATAAGCAAAGGACAGAAATTTAAATTTTACAAGTATTGAACAACAAAAGAAACACATATTAATAACCCTTGAAACGATGGATGATTATTTTGAAATTCCCGTATGGTACAATGAAAAGGAAATATTTTTTACTGCAAGGCTGTTAAACTTTGGGTACGTTCATAAATTTGAGGTGGACGTTTTTGGACAGCTGTTCTTTTTTGAACAGGATGACTGTGGTGAGTACCGTGCAATCATAGATGCCGGCAGTATGGAGGAAGCTAAAAAAATACATGCAGATTTACTAAAAGCAATTGCAGCTTCTATCGAAACTATTTTAAAATAAAGGTGGCCGTTTATTTCTGCCAACGCCAGGCTTCTGTTTAAGGGTAATTTTTTTTGTTATAAATGAAGAAAAAATAAAATGCCCTTGCCGGGTGAATCTTAATGATGGTTTTTCCAACCGAGGTTAATAGCATCATCGCTATACCCTATAATGTTATAAAATAACCTAAATTGCTGATATAAATAATCAGCGAAGTTATTATGTTTGCTCAAGTAGAATACCCTGAAAAACTGCTTCCTGAAGAACTGGATACCTATTTAGCCAAAGGATGGTTTAGAATGAGGCAATCTGTTTTTACTACCAATTTTCTTTATTTCAACCAGCGGTTTTATCCTGCAATCTGGCTACGGGTAGCGCTGAATAATGCGATTCCGGATAAAAAGTATTTTATCCTTTCCAAACTAAACAAGGGTTTTAGAACGGAGGTAAAAAAAGCAAACGAAGCTGTCATTGATACGCAACACGAATTACTCTACCAATATTACAGGCAAGCCATTTCTTTTGACGTTTCGCCATCTCTCCAGGAACTCTTATTTGGCAATGTAAAATATAACCGCTTTGATACCCATGTTGTAAATGTATATGATGGGTATACCTTGATTGCAGCAGGTTTTTTTGATCTTGGAAAAAACAGTGCGGCGGGTATTACCTGTATATATCACCCTGCATATAAAAAATACAGCCTGGGAAAATACCTGATGTATTTAAAAATGGATTTTTGCAAACAGCATCAACTGGAATATTTCTACCCCGGCTATGTGGTACCAGGTTATGGATCTTTTGATTACAAAACCGAAATAGGAAAGTCAACCCTGCAATGGCTGCAACTATCCAACCGGCAATGGTTACCCTGGATTCAGCAAACAACAGCGCCCGATCCATTGCAGGATATGGTTGAAAAGCTAATCGTCTTACAGGTCCCTTTTGCCAAAAATAATATCCCCAATGCTCTATTATACTACAAGTTTTTTGAAGCTAATTTAGATCCTTACTATTACGGCAATGAATTATTTGATTTTCCCGTTTTTTTATACTGCCTCCCTGCGGTTAAAACTGCCTTGTTTACCATGATCGTATATGACGTACGCGACGCCCGTTATCATCTGCTACAATGTAGTTCTGTTATCAATATAGGTTTCCAGGATGGCACCCAAACAGTTTTTGATTCTGACCTGTTGTGTGTGGAGCGGCATTTATTTGCAACGGCTATACCAGCAACCATGGAAGATTTTTTAAAAAATCAATATCATTATGACTTATAAAAAGCCTCCTGTTAGTTGGACCAGGTGCTGATGAAAATGCCGCTTATCTTGTGTCTAATGACTCGCTATTATCTTAACTGCGACTGATCTACCCTTGAAGGTGTTGCAGCTCCGCTGATAACAGACGAAGAACTGATCGCAATTGCTTTAATGATGGCTGTCATATTATCCATATCCAGTGTGCCAATTTCATCACTGGCTTTATGGTAATTGGGTTCGCTGTCCATTTTTGAAGTGGAAATGGTATGCGCCGGTACGCCCAACCGTGCAAGGGTGGCGTTATCTGAACGATAGAATAACTGTTGCTGCGGATAGGGATCCGGGTAAAAAGTAAAGGACGAACCCGTTAAATTTTTCTGTAGTATTTCGCCGAGGTTTGTTTTTTCAAAACCGGTTATATAAGCTGAATTGCGACCCCATTTTGATTCCGTTCCAATCATTTCAATATTGAACATAGCCACCACTTTTTCGGGTGCCAGTTTTTTTGAAAAATACTGTGATCCATAGCCACCGAGTTCTTCCGCAACAAAGGTGGTAAACAGGATAGTGCGCTCGTTGTTGTTGAGTTTCTTGAAATACTTTGCCAGCATAATTACAGCAGTAGTTCCGGCGGCATCATCGTTGGCACCGTTGTAAATGGAATCCATTTTGTCATGCGGTTCACCTTCACGGGGTGAGCCGATACCCAGGTGATCGTAATGCGCTGAAAAAATAACATACTCATCCGGGCGACTTTTACCAGGTAATACCCCCACTACGTTATTCAGTGGCTTTTTAGAGATTTCACTGGTAATATTGATGGAGAAAGTGGTGGCATCGGTAGTTCCAAAAACAAATACCACAGCATTGGTTCCTGCTTCTGCAGAAATTCTTTCCATCCTTTTTATGTTGCGGATGCGACTTTTAAAAGAGGAGTCTACCAGTACCAGCAGATTTTTTTTACTTTGATAATATTTAAAAAATTGCTGACCAAAATTAACGCCCTTGCTAATTTTCACGATTTCCACCTCATCCTTCTCTGTTAAAGACACTGTTGGCTGATAGGAAAAGCAGGCCAGCAAAGAATCGTCGATAACCTTTCCGTTGATGGTAATTGTTGCACCAGTGGTGGTGGCCTGGTACATAAAAAAATCCTGCCGGTAATTGGCAGCACTATTAAATGTTTTTAGGCCAATTTTCTTAAATTCCCCCTCAATAAATGTGGATGCTTTTTCAATACCCGGCGTAAAGGTTCGCCTTCCCTCCATATCATCGGAAGAAAGCTTTTTTTCAACCCGGTTTACTTCCTTCGCTTTTATTATTTTGTTAATGGATTGAGCATTTATTAAATGCAGGGCACTTAAAAAAAAGGCGCTTAAAATAAGTTTCTTCATGTTTAATTCTACTTTTATACGATATCAATTTTGAAAAACAGGTTGCTGTTTACAGGGTATTTTCTGATAAATGATTTATTCAATCGGGCAGCGTGATCCTTCTTACAATATCTTTTAGATAAATTGTATTGTACCTGCAATATACGAAGGCGCCCTTCAATTGCTTCACACTGTTATATTCTCACCGGAAAAACCTGAATTAAAAACCATCATACCTGGCATAAACACCGGTTACGGTTCATAAATGAATTCTTTAAAAGACAAAGAAATGAACAAGCGGGCAAGGTCTGAATTAAGCAGTACAGGTTTTCAGGTAACTATTTTGTTAGCCTAAAATGACGACGGCATTGAGCAGACAGGTTATTGAGCAGTGCGCTGCGAAGAGGCGCCTGGCATTCAAGAAATAAGGAAAATGATTAAGCGCAGAAGAATTTTTCTCTGTTTCCATCATAGCTTAAAAGGAGGCTTTCAAAATCATTAAGCAGAATTCAGCAGTCAAACTGAACCATATCAATTTCTGTCTTTTTCTCCTTAAAAAACTTAAACGATTTTTTGTGTATGTAAAATATAAATCCTAATTTCATATTCCCTTACTACCTCTACACCACTACATCCGATGTAAAACCCGTTGCTTCCATTATTTTTATTACAAACCTACTAGCATTTTTAACCATCAATATCCTCTGATTTATCAAGGCATATTTTGGGTACTTCCATATATACACCGGAAGTTTAATCCCAGGCATGTAACAATATTCTCCAATTTTCCATTGTAAAACCATCGGGTCTTTTAAATCGTATTATGATTTGTTGCCACGGAATTGTGCAAATATGTGGTACCTGTATATCGAAGTTTAACGGGCATTTAATGTAATAGATAAAACGCATAAATAATATTTACCGAAACCTTTAAAAATTATAACCATGGAAAATTTTTATACTGCTTACACCAAAGTGATTGAGAATAAAACCTACTTTTTTGTAAAAAAATTTCTGGCATTTCCAGAGTATCATAATGTTTCCCCTGTGATGGAAAGTTATGGAATGCATACTGATTTCAATAAGGCTTGTAATATAGCTGGTATAAATGATGCCGGCATCAGGGAAAAACTATTAATAGAAGCTGAGGGAACTGTTCAGCAGGCTAAAGTGATTGACTTAAATAGCGCCGGTTTTTCGGGAAGAGCTGCAACCAGCTAAAATTATTAATAATAGCCACGTTAATGAAGTTGCCATTGTTATTTGATAATGGTGTTGATAATGGCGTCGCTTTTATCCTTTCATTTATTAATGCCGCTGTTGATTCTTATAAAATAGATTTTTACCACAATCCTTTTGTATAAAAGATTAGTATAACTGCTTTCAATTACCTGTTATTTGAGCTGCTCCATAAAAGTCTCCCTGAGCGGAGTCTCCACTAAATAATCCTTCCCGTTGAGTAGTAAAAGATATAAAGGTTTACCAGGCGCATATCACAGTTTTTAAAGCTTTGCTCATAAATTGAAGAAAATGCATTTCAGTTAGAGAGCTGTTTTCTTTTAAATGAGGATGCTATAAATAAAAAAAGGGCCAGGATAAAAATCCAGCCCCGTTTTAAAATCCAATATCCTATGAAAAACCGATACAAATGTAAACCAAGGTTTTGGTTTAAAATATACCCTCTTTAGGGTATTTTTTGTAATCCGGCATTAAATTCAATAGTAAGACACAAGTAGTAGCTTTGGCAAAAACTAACTGATTATATTTTTCTTCCCCCGGAAAAACCTTGCTTTAGTGGCTTTAATAAATCCTCCAAACCATTCACTTTTATTTCATAAATGGTTGCCAGTAAAACACCTATTTTTCCTTTGGGAAACCCGGTGCGGTTAAACCATTCCAGGTAAAATACAGGAAGGTCACAAAGAAGAGTTCCCTTGTATTTACCAAAAGGCATATCCATTGTTACCAATTGCATTAATATTTCGCCATCGGGCTTTTCGGGTATATTATTCATAACAGCGTTCATCATTTATGTTGCTAAATTAAAAGTGTTTTTTCAACTCAATAATTTTAGTTTTTCGGGGCAGGCATCAAACTTTTTTTATACACATAACCGCCGTTGTCGCAGGGCTGCTAATCTCATCTTACATCTGTCATTAAATGGTTATTAACATATTATCCTTTTTAATCCACTTATTGAATAATATATCCGTAATATCTTTTTTATTAGTCAATGCTTTAATACATTTACTACGCAATGAGCCGGCAACCATATGTTTATTTACCCGAACAATCTTTTTTATTTGTTTACCTCAGTAAAGCATGATAACACATACCGATTCATTCAATTCAAATAAAATAATAAGCCGGCAGGAAATTGCGGAAGTAAGGTTCGATACCAACACGAATCATTATTCACTTTATGCTGTATCCCTTTTTAATAAAGGGGAAATTATCACTTCTTTTGGGACCGCTACTACACAAAAATCTGCCACCTACCTTACAGTACAAACGGGGCCCGAAACACATATAACATTAACACCGGATTTTTTACAATTCGTAAATCATAGTTGCGATCCGAATGTTTTTTTTGATACCGCTTCCATGCAATTGATTTGTTTAAATCCAATAAAGGCAGGAGACGAATTATGTTTTTTTTATCCTTCGGCGGAATGGAAAATGGCTCAGCCTTTCGTTTGCAATTGCGGGAGCACTAACTGTTTGAAATTTATAGATGGAGCCGCCTATCTCAATTATGAAACACTTGCCAAATACCGGTTAACCAATTTTATTTTGCAACAAATCAAATTAAACCCTTAACCCGGTTTATTTTATCATTTATTATATGACTAAAACCAACCCAAACCTTTACCACCTGCCTTCAGAAAAATTAAAAATTTGGGTACTGGCACCTTCGATTGAAAGCAACGACGAAAACATTGCTTACTATTACGATTTCAGTCAAAGCATTGCGGAGTATACCAAATGCTTTGGTGAAATGGAAATTGAATGGGTATGGCAACCCATAACAACGCTTGATTATGCAGACATCATTGCTAAAATCGCTGCAGAAAAAGAAGCCGGTATTTATCTGCCGATTGTATTCAATATTTGTGACGGGGATGAAGTAAATGATACTCCAGGCATTTCAGTTGTAAAACTATTGCAGCAAACCGATCTTATTTTTACAGGCGCAGATGAATATTTTTATGATATTACTACCTCAAAAATTCCAATGAAAATTGCTTTCGAAAAAGCCGGCGTACCAACAGCACCATGGGAAGCCATTAAAGATACTGAACAACATCTCAACGGTATCTTTAAAAGATTGGGAACACCTTTGATAGTAAAACCTGCTGTATCGGGTGGTAGTATGGGACTTGGTATAAAGAATATCGTTAGCAATGAAGCAGATTTGAAAAGCCTGGTTATTAAAATGTTTGAAGGATACCGCGGCTGGAATTTAACAAGCGATGGCCTGGTAGCAGAATCCTTTATAAACGGCAACGAATACACTACATTGATAGTGGGCGCTTACGACAAACCTGAATTTGCAATTATATATAATCCGGTGCAAAGGGTATTTCATCCTTCTTTGCCGGATGAAGAGAAAATATTAAGTTTTGACCGGCTTTGGGAGATATATGAAGATGAAGAGCCGATGCCCGATGAAGCTAATTTTTACGAATACGAAGCGCCCGATGCAGGCATTATTGATGAAATAAAAAAATTGAGCTGGGATGCATTTAAAGCAACAAAAGGCAAAGGCTACACAAGGATAGATCTTCGGCAAGATAAATTGACCCGTAAATTATATGTACTGGAAATAAATGCGCAATGCGGCTTAAGTGAAGACGAGGATTATACATCCATTGGTGCCATTTTGAGGTTAAGCGGGAAAACATTTACTGAATTGATAAAAGAAATAATAAATACAGCCTTTTTAACTTCGGCCACTAAAGCACAGAAAAGAAAAAGCATTAAACTGGTTAACATAAACTATCGCTTACCCTTTAGAAAAACCGGCGATTCCGCCTGAATTAAAACGGTCTGTTAAAATTATGCAGGTACCTCAAAATAATACTCCGGCAGATTTGAATCCATCATTCGCTAATGCCATCGGTAACGTGAAATCTGTTCTTCGTATCTGTGTATTGCAACCTGATTATTCTACGTCCATTGTAGATTATCAGCATTATGATCCCCCAAGAAATTTATCTCATTTAATTCCGGAAGCACATTTTGATCATATAAGCCTTAATAAACTCACCACTTACAGGCAGTTGAAAGAATTAAAAAAGAAAAATTATGATGTATTTGTAAATCTATGCGAGGGATACCTGGAATGGGAGGTTCCATCCATAGATGTAATCTATACACTCGAATTACTGAAGCTGCCTTTTACAGGACCCACTACCTCATTATACGACCCCTCAAAAGAGCTAATGAAATATGTTGCCTATACAGAAGGAATCAATACTCCTGCATATGCCCTGGTAGAAGATGCGGAAAATTTAGCAACACAAATAAAACACCTGCATTTTCCCTTATTTGTAAAGCCAGCCAAAGCAGGTGATAGCCTGGGCATCGATGAAAAAAGCCAGGTAAATACAATCGGAGAACTGGAGGATAAGGTAAAGGAAATTTTCACAGAATATAGTCCCCTGCTGGTAGAAGAATATATCAGTGGGAGGGAGTTTACGGTGATGATAGCCGCTACCGGTGATGATGACAAAACCGCTGTTACCTTTAAACCCGTTGAGTATATTTTCCCGGAGGGAAACCGGTTTAAAAGCTATGCGCTTAAAACAAGCGAGCTTCATCCCAACGCAAATATTCCTGTTACTGATGAACACATTGAGCAACAATTAAAAGATGCTGCACAAAAAATTTTCCGGAGCTTTAACGGTGTAGGTTATGCAAGACTTGATTTTAGAATGAATGAAAAGGGGGATCTGCATTTTCTCGAAATCAACTTTACATGTTCGGTTTTTTACAAAGATGGATATGAAGGCAGTGCCGACTACATTCTTAAACACGATGGCTTTGGACAGGCTAAGTTTCTGCGGCAAATAATCGCGGAGGGTATGGCCAGGCATCAACGGATGAAGAAAAAGTATATCATGAAGGGAAATTCCATTGCCGGGTATGGTATTTATGCTACTCAACAAATCGAAGCGAATGAATTGGTTTTTAAAGGGGAAGAGCTTGCACAGCGGATAGTAACCCGCAATTATGTTGCAAAAAACTGGAATGATAAAGAAAGGGAAACTTTTAAGAAGTACGCTTACCCGCTTAGTAAAGAGGTTTTTTTGCTTTGGGATTACGATCCAACAGGCTGGGCTCCGCAAAATCACAGTTGTAACCCCAACACTGCTTACATAGGATTAAATGTAATCGCCCTTCGAAAAATTCTAACAGGCGAAGAATTAACCCTCGATTATGCATCCTTCCTGGATGAAAATATGGAGCCTTTTAATTGCAGGTGCGGATCTTCCAAATGCCGTGGTTTTATTACCGGAACTAATAACAATTCAGTAACGGAAAGAGAAACAATTTCCGGAGCGGGGAGTAAAACCTGATTCATTTTACTTCCATCCTTGCTTTATAATCTTCTCTTACCGGTTGAAAAACGTCCAATGCGATGCAATCTGTTATTGCCCTGCCCGAATGCTTTACGCCAGAAGGAATTACAGAAACTTTTCCTGGTTCAACTACTTCAGTTTTATCACCAATGGTCATTTCAAGCTTACCTTCCAGTACATGCGTAACCTGTTCATGCACATGGGCATGTTGAGGGAGTATGCTTCCTGCTTTAATACTCCAATAACCCAGGCTCATATTTTCAGTATGTATAAATTTGCCATCAAAACCCGGTAGTAATTCTTTTGATTGTAAGTCTTCCAACGAAATGAATGCCATATATTTTTTTTAAATTATTGATCTATATTCTTAATGAATCCTTTTTAGAACGGCAGCAGTCATTGTTTTCATTGAAATTGTTTTTCCTTTCATTTCCTTGCTTGTTAAAAGATCAAGGTATGTTCCTGAAGCAGGCAAATCGAGGATTTGATTGCCCGGTTCAAGATTAAACAAAACAATAATTTCGTCTTTTGCATCATATCTTTTATAACCAAATTTCTTTCCCTCTGCAACCAAAAATTTTATTTTACCCAGCGACAAAACAGGGTTTGCTTTCCGGATGCCAATCAAATGTTTATACCAATCAAAATGTTGCTGATCAAATCCAACCTGGTCAAAAGTTTTAACGCCAGGCTGATAATTATTTCGTGTTTCATTTTCAAAACTGAGTTCCTTCCACCACAATGGCTTTCTGCAATGAGGATCATCCGCACCCCACATTCCCATTTCTTCTCCGTTCCATATTTGTGGTGCACCAATGCTGGTAAACAAATGTACCAGGTACAATCTCAATCTTTTAAATGTAGCCATATCAGGCTTACCTGTTTTATAACGGGGATCATCATGAGGTGTTGCCCTGAATTTATATTTATTCGGATTATAAAAATCAGTCAGTAACCGGGGGGCATCATGCGAGGAAGAAACATTCATCATGGCATACCTGTTCGATTCTTTCAGCCGGTTCCATTGAAACCCGAGGCTGTCCTTTAGTTGCTGCGCATCTATTTCAAAATCAGTTTTCGCAAAGAAATATCTTGCAGGCCTGTATGCCTGGTAAAACATTACCGCATCAAAAACATCACCAGTTGTGTAGGGTGCCGGATTCATTAGTTTTTCGGGCCATTCTTCCCACCATATTTCGCCGATCAAATAGGCATCAGGGTTAATGGATCTTACTTCCTTTCTGAAATCACGCCAAAATTCAAGTCCTACCTGGTCTGCTACGTCTAAACGGTAACCATCTACACCACTCATAACATCACCATCCGGAGCCAGCCACCTTTTTGTTACGGCAAAAATATGTTGCCGGGCACCCTCGTTGATATTTCCTTCATAAGAATAACCCGTTTGCCGTACAGTGGTAATATTTGCCTTTTTTATTTCAGGGAGACTTTGTATACCAAGCCAGCCTTTGTAAGCAAACTCGTTTTCCAGGGTTGTGGAATCATTAAAGGAAGTTATATCATACCAGTCTTTATACGTTGAAGCTTGTTGGTTTTTTACGATATCCTGCCAGGCCCAAAATAACGTACCGGTATGGTTCCACGAATAATCAATAATGATCTTTATCTTTCGCTGATGCACTTCCTTCACCAGTTGCAGAAATAGTTTATCGGCTGCAGTCCATTTCCAGGTAGATGGATCAGCCGGGTTTTCGGCGGCAATTATTTTATTGTCTCCCTTTGGGTCGGGGCCAAAATTTACATCTATATGGTGATAATTTCTGGCGTCATATTTATGCAGGGATGGCGCATCATTGATGGGATTAATAAAAAGTGCCGTGATCCCAAGTTCCTGGAGGTAATCCAACTTATTTATTACGCCCTGCAAATCGCCACCATACCGGCGGTATTGAATGGTCTCATTAAAAGGTTTTTTCATATTTTTTTCCCAGTCCTGCTGCCCGTACCAATTTTTTGTCCATGGTGTTACAGTCCAATCCCTGGGCGCTTCGGCCTGGCCGGGCACCTGGATATTAGTTAGCCCGGGATCATTCTTTGTATCTCCGTTATTAAACCGTTCTACAAATATTTGATACCAGATAGCGGTTTTACTCCACGCCGGCGGCTCATTAAAAGCGGTGGCTTTTGTTTGTGCATTCCCATTCATAATAGAAACAGTTAGAACAATCGTTGAAATAAATTTTAATGACATGATGGCAATTTAAATAATCCTACTATTTCTTTTATCAAACAAGATAAATTGAAAAGCTATGGAAAAATTGGAAAAGGTTCAAATTCGGGTATTGACCAATATCTACCTGCTTAGTCTCAACCTAAACTAACTTCTTCGGGTAAAGTTTCAAATCAGTCGATTTTGTTCCCTCGATGGAAAACAAGGATTTTTAAATCATCTTTTATTCAAAGCCCCTAAAAGCTGTAAAGTTGGCCATTTATCCAGAATATTTTCCACCCATACATTTTATTTTACTTTGTAAAAAACGTCATTTCCTTTAAAACACAATACCGGCGTGGCTTTTAAGTAAAATAAGCTATTAGCCGCTACCCGCTACTTAAAAATAAATGGTACTTTGTGTTGCATAGTACTGAATTATGTATTAGCTTTGTGTTATCAAAATGAATCAAAACAAAAACAATTAAAACTTACAATCATGAAAAAGCAATCAACCAGTTTATTTTCTCAAATGAGCAAAGAACAATTCGACAACCTTACAAGCGTAGTTAAAGAAACATTGGCAAACGGTTTTAACCTTCCTGTAATTAAAAAATTTACCGCTGCTGATTTATGGAACATACAACGCCAGGGTAAAATGAGAACTCAAAGAAGATTTTCCTTTTAACAACCAAACACATTAACATTAAAAAAAACAATCATGAAAAAGCAATCAACCAGTTTATTTTCTCAAATGAGCAAAGAACAATTTGAAAACCTTACAATAGTAGTGAAAGAAACTTTGGCTACTGGTTATAATCTTCCTACCGGCAAAAAATTTACATCTGCTGATCTGTGGAATATTCAGCGCCAGGGCAAAACAAGGATACAAAGAAGATTTTCTTTTTAATAACCAAATGCATCAAAATTTAAAACACACAATCATGAAAAAGCAATCAATCGGTTTATTTTCTCAAATAAACACCAGGAATTTCGAAAATCTCACAACAATTATAAGTGAAACTTTAGCCTGCGGCTTAAACCTTCCTGTTAGCAAAAAATTTAGCACTGCTGACCTTTGGAATATACAACGCCAGGGCAGAAGAAGGATACAAAGAAGATTTTCCTTTTAACAGCAACACACACAATATAAAACAGATAATCATGAAAAAGCAATTAAACAGGTCTTATAACCAATTGACAAAAGTTCAATTTGAAGATCTTACATCTATTGTGGCAGAAACATTAGCAGGCGGTTTTAACAGTTCGAAAACCAAAGTATTTACAGCGGCTGATCTATGGAATATACAACGCCAGGGCAAAAGCAGGATCCAAAGAAGAACAATCGCTTAATTATTATTCCCTGGTATATTTAATAAAGAGTTTGGTTTTAAATAGAAACATTACCAAAAATGTAATTGTCTATTTTTTATGCCGAACGATATATACCAGCGAACTGCATGTTTCCTTATGCTTAACTGCCCGAAGATTAGATCGAACCCCGTTCACGACCGCTGCGACCAAATTCCCTTTCCTGTTTTTGTATCCCTCGCTAAGCATGGCAATATAAAATGCATCCAGCCACATTGGCTTAATGGAATCCAACTGTAAACCGTGTTGATTTACCAGTCGGCTCAAAGCTGATGGAGAAAAATGATACAAATGCCTGGGCACATCATACGCCGCCCAATATTCTTTGTAATGCTCCGCATCCGCCGAGGTGTAGTTTGGTAATGCGATCAATGCTACCCCATCCCGCTTTAGAACTCTTTTTACCTGGTCCATATATTCATGGAGTTGATGCACATGTTCCAAAACATGCCACATGGTTATAGCATCGTATTGCTCATCCGGAAAATCGAATAACTTTTCGGGACTATCTGCCTGAATTCCATATTTATCTTTACAGATCTTTCTTGCTCCCTCATCAGGTTCAATACCTGTTACCGACCATCCGGATTCAAAAGCCTTATCCAGAAATGCACCGGTGCCGGCACCAATATCCAATAATTTTCCTTTAGTCAAAGATTTATCAAGGCAACTTTTTACCAGGTTCATCTTCCAGTTGAGTGTATAGCTTCTGGCAATTTTGTACACTTTATTTACCAGGCCTTTCTCTGTATCTGAATGAGAAATATAAGTGTCTGATTGGTAGTAAGGGCCAATGGCTTTGAGGTCGGGAATATCCTGCGTGAACCGAATAGTACATTCCCCGCATTCCCAAATTTCAAATATTTCATCCGACACAGTATAATCTTTACAGGCCAGCACTTTTCCAATAACGTTACTTCCACAAGCGGGACAATTGGTAAAAGTTATTTCTGTTCTCATTAGTCTTATATAATTGGTGGCAAAAATACTGTTTGCAGGCTACAAATCGTACGTCACAACATTTCTTACTCTATTGTATTCAGTCTATCCTTTTTCTGCTCCAAATAATTTTAAGTTGTAATCATCTAATGCCAATGGAAAATCAACAATAATTAATGCTATTAAAACAGTACATGCTCAGTTTATCCTACTGATATTTTTAAGCCGAAAAATCCAGCATTTATTTTCGGCGTAGAAAAAAATTCATACCGGGTGATTTGATTAAAGTTAAAAAGCCCGGGTTTTATTCGTTCGCATTAGCCTCAATTTTCACCTCAATTTGTGGCCTTGGTGTTTTTCTTCCTTTTTAATGAGGGTTTTCCCTTGTACTTATAAATTTTGAGATATACATTGGTAGTAATATTAATATTAGTTATACTCACGACAATACTAAGTGCTGATGAATACTATTACAAAAAAAAGAATACGGGTTTATATTAGTGTGAGGCAAAACATTGAGCTTGCCAGGAAGATTTATGAAAGGCACATAGCGGAAGGTGAAGACTCCCCGCTTTCATTAATAGAAGGATTCAGTTGGAATGCTACAGGGCCGAAGATTGTCTTTTGCCTGGAAAAACACAAAGAAGCTTCACAGCTAAACAAAAGTGCAGAAGAAATGTACCGGCAGCGGGATGCTGTGCTCGCAGAAATTACCGATATCATCCAGGCCACTAAATTATTGTTGAAAAATAAATACTCTTTGAGCCCCGAAGAATTGCAGGAATGGGGTTTTGAAGATTATTCGAATACAACAGTACGGGAAAAAGTACCACCATAAAAGGAATTCCATTGGGACTAATTTTTAGCAATGTTGTCAAAATGGACAAATTGCTATCATGGATCACTTCGACATCGAAAGATAAAAAAGAATTTATACTGGCAAAATCTACACTAATTACCCTTCGCAAAATAGTTGTCCTGGGTATAATATTTAAAAAACTACCGACATGAATGCATTAAGAAACAAAGTACAGTTAATAGGCAACCTGGGTAACGCACCAGAAATAAAAAATACTGAAAACGGAAAAAAATTAGCCCGGTTCAGTATCGCCACAAATGAAACCTATCAAAATATAAAAGGAGAAAAAGTAACCGAAACAACCTGGCACAACCTGATAGCGTGGGGCAAACTGGCTGACCTTGCTGAAAAATATTTGCACAAGGGGACAGAAGTGGTTATTGAAGGCAAACTCATCAACAAAAGTTATAACGACAAGGAAGGCAATAAAAAGTTTTTTTCAGAGGTACAGGTAAATGAAATGTTGCTTACGGGAAGCAAGGAAAAAGCTAAGTGATAAAATTGAATCTATAAAGCAGGAATAGCAGAACTAAAGAATGTATATATAATGCAGCCTATTAATAAAACCAGTGACTTACCAGTAAATTTTGGCAATGACGCAGCAATTGTTACTGAAGTATCATATTTGTACATTCGTTCTTTACCTTCAAATCTTGATCTTTGCTTTACAAAACCAAGTTCCATGCGCCATACAGATTCATTTCAGTTTGCATCCGATTTTGTTAACTACACCAATACATCCATCTTCTTAACTGGTAAGGCGGGTACAGGTAAAACTACATTTTTGAAATATTGCAAGGATAATGGTATAAAAAATACTGCTATTGTTGCACCAACAGGAGTGGCTGCTATGAATGCAGGGGGTACTACCATACATTCGTTTTTTCAGTTACCCTTTACCCCCTATATACCAATGGGCAAAGGGTTTGATGGAAACACTGGTGTAAATGATAAAAATAGTTTAATTAGCCGCCTTCGCTTGAGTAACGACCGGAAGGAAGTGATGCAAAATCTGGAATTGTTGATCATTGATGAGGTAAGCATGGTGCGTTGTGATGTACTCGATGCAATTGATGCAGTACTTCGGCATGTGCGAAGTCAATATACAAGACCGTTTGGCGGTGTACAGGTTTTGTTGATTGGGGATATGTACCAGTTACCGCCGGTGGTTAAAGAAGAGGAATGGCAGTTACTTAATCCTTATTATAAAAGTCAATACTTTTTTAACAGCCATGTAATAGAAAGCCAGCCGCCCGTATACATAGAGCTGGACAAAATCTACCGCCAAAGTGATGCCTCCTTTGTGTCCGTACTCAACCAGGTTCGTAACAATGAAATGGACCAGGAAGGTTTTGATTTATTACATAGCCGCTACCTGCCAAATTACGATCCACCAAAAACAGAAAATTACATTACACTCACCACCCACAATAACAAGGCAGATGCAATAAATTTTAAATCGCTCAGTGAATTAAAGGGTGCCATTCAGAATTTTAATGCTTTGATTGAAGGGGAGTTTTATGAAAAATCTTTTCCGGCTGATGTACAATTAAAATTAAAAACGGGTGCACAGGTAATGTTTATTAAAAACGATACGGAAAGAATACGCAGGTATTTCAACGGAAAAATTGGCATCGTACAAAAAATTGAAGACGAAAAGATCCTGGTTTTATGTAGCGGAGATGCTACTCCAATTGAAGTAAAAAAAGAGAAGTGGAAAAATATCAGGTATGTGGTGGACAAAGCAACAAACCAGGTTGAAGAAAATGAAATTGGTTCATTTACCCAATTTCCGTTAAGATTAGCCTGGGCCATTACCATCCACAAAAGCCAGGGCCTCACTTTTGAGAAAGCCATTATTGATGCCGGAGAGGCTTTTGCTCCGGGGCAGGTATATGTGGCACTTAGCCGCTGCACCAGCCTGCAGGGTATGATATTGCATAGCAGGATAAACAATAATAGTTTGCATAGTGATACCCGGATTACGACATTTTCCGGTACACAAAAAACATCGGCGGCACAAATACAAATTTTGCACGAAGCTAAATGCCGGTTTCAGCAGGAGGAAATAAAAAAGTTATTCTATTTTTCAACACATGAACTTAATTCAAAAGCGCTTTTTTCTTTTTTTTCTTTACAGCAAACATCCTTTAATAAGGAGGCATTGGCCTCCATTGAATTGATACATTCATTGGTTGCAGCAAATGACGCCACTGCCAAAAAGTTTGAACCTCAGTTAAATCAACTGCTTGAAGAAAATAAATTACCTGAAAATAATGACCTGCTGCAAAACCGATTAATTGCTGCTGCCAATCATTTTGCCAATGAGTTGGAAAAGTTAAAAAATGAAATTAATAAGTGCCCTGCAGAAACGGATAGTAAGTTGGTGGCTACTGATTTTAATAAATTATTACTGAGTTTATACACCGGCGTTTCTTTACAATTACATTTATTGTCAGGATGCCGGGAAGGTTTTAAAGTGACCGAATTTTTACAACATAAAAGGAAATTTATCAAACCGATATTATTAGCAAATGCTTACGCTGTAAAGTCAAAATATATAAAAACGGACAGCCCTCACCCCGAATTGTATCAATTGCTTAGAGAGAAAAGAGATAGCATTTGTGAAGAAAAAAATATACCGGTTTATTTAATAGCGAATGGTGTTACGTTGAATGAAATGGCCATGTTTCTTCCCCAAACAATTGATGAGCTAAACAGGATTTCAGGGTTTGGACCTGCCAGAACCAGGCAGTATGGCGAAGTGTTTTTAACTATTATCAGGCATTATTGTGAGCAACATAATTTGCGAACCAATATTGATGCAAAGCCGGTAAAAGTAAAGAGGAGGGAAAAAGCGATTGAAATAAAGACAGATACAAAAACAGCAAGTTTCACTCTTTTTAAAGAAGGTAAAAAGATTGAAGAAATCGCCGTAGAAAGAAATATGTCAGTGGGCACTATTGAGGGGCATCTCGCTTATTTTGTTAAAATTGGAGAAATTGACATCAATTTGATCATTCCGGTGGATAAGCAGAAGCTGATAAAATCGGCGGTAGAAAAATACGGGATACTAAGTAATAAGGTACTCAAGGAAAACTTACCTGATGATATCACCTATGGACAAATACGAATGGTTATTGCATTTTTAAATTCGATTATTACCGATATAAAGTAATCTTCTTTTACCATGTAAAAAATATACAATGAAAATCGAGAGAATGTTTGAGCTTATTGTTGTGTGTGTTAACGCACTCCTGCGCAACGAGCAAAACCTTTGTCGAAAATTTTGAAAACGAATGGAAGTTTGGTAAGGATCCGGGGAGTATTGTTTTTGTAATCAGGAAAAATGGACAAAGGGTAGAAGGTAAAAAATTGACTTATTCCCCCAGTTCAAATTGGAGAGTTCGGCAATTAGAAAATTGGATTGCAGTGGACGGTCAAAAAATTCAGGATTCGGAATATGAAATCATACAAACGTAAAAAAAGCTTATAGACATTTATATTTTCCTGATCACAAAATATTTGGCAAACCTTTCTTTATAAACAGAATAAGGTATGGAAAAATAAATCTTTATTGTTATGAACACAATGCTTTAGCCAATGGAAAAGACGTAAGAGGCGATTATCACGTATATGTATTTGAAAAAGAGAAAGGCAAGCTGATTGCCCTTGATTATGATAGTTTTTCAATTGCTTTAAGTGATAACCTAGATGCATTAAGCATGTTTAGACGATTATATCCCAAAGTTAAAATTGCAACATTTAATGAAAAAGGCAATCTGGCTAATTTAATACAGGTAACAGAACTATACAACAAGAGTTAAAAAATAAAATTGCTTACATGAATGTATTTTCAAAAAATATACAGGTGATATTCAATATTTCAGAAATTATTTTTCAGAAGAACCTTTTCAACGAGTATACAATTAACTTTCTTGATTTATAAGCAGATGAATTAATGTTAAGATTTATAATAGAATCTGTTTACTTAACAATGTTTTTAAACCCTATGAATGTTTGTTATAGTTTCAAAAAAAAACCGGGGTAGAAACCCCGGTAATTTTTAATCCGTACCCTATGAAAACTATCTTTAAAATATGTTTTAAACTATAATCGTTTTAAAATCCTGATGATATTATGTGTTGATGTATTAAGTTTACACGTAAAGCTTAATAACATAGTTTCATAATATATGCCAATTTCGCAAACCCATACCTGGTATAGGTTTCAACAAAATGAAACACCCTAAATCATCCGCAATACGGACAATTTTTCCAAATTGTGGAACCGGAATTGTTTAAATATGAGGCGCAGTTTAAAATTAAACCCGTAAAAGTCAGGAATAAAACCTAATTAATAAACCAAAGTAATTTTCGTTCCACCCTTCCACCATTTCTTCATAGGCTTCATTGGGGATATTGGTATGATTTAATTCCGCGGATGTTCCCTCTTTGTGTGGATGGAGTTTAATTGTAACAATCGAATCCTCCTCCTGGTCACCAAAATACCATTGTTGTACAATTTTTTTCCCTTCTTCAAAAGCAAGGTTTTTACCAACAATACTTCCTTCCCATAAAGAAAATTCTGTTCCCGGTTCGGTGCTCATTTCGGCTTCCTCCCCTGTCCATAATTGAATAGTTGACGGAAGGGTTAATGCGAGATATACCTCTTCAGGTAAGGCGGGGATAATGTAATATTTCTTAAAGTCCTTCATTTTTTATTTTCTATTCGTAAAGATAAAACCCTTTTTACTATCTGCAATAACCCAAACCCGCTGTATGGAAGGTAAATGACCTACCTTACCGTATAAAACGTGTATAATGATTCACCATTTTGATTTATTGATTGACAGTTACCTTGAGAATAATGTAGGAATAGATGCGGGTTTTTTAAGTGAAGAATTGTCCAGAGGCTTACGACAAAATATTCTTGAACTACAAAGTGAGGAATTGATGACAGCAGCCGGAATTGGTAATGATGAAGAAAAGGATGCCAAGCAAAAAATGAGGGGGGATAAAATTTACTGGATGGATAAAAATCATACTAATGTTTTTGAGCAGGAGTTTTTACAACAAGTGGATGATTTTATTGACCGGCTAAATTCCACCTGTTACACCGGAATTAATGGATACGAGTTTCACTATGCAGTATATGAAGAAGGTAGCTATTATAAACGGCATAAAGACCAGTTTAAGAATGATGACAACCGGAAGTATTCGCTCATTAATTATCTAAATGAAAATTGGGTGGAAGAAGATGGAGGACAATTATTGGTATACCAAAAAAATGAAGAGGTCCAAAAAATTTTACCTCAATCACAAAAAGCGGTTTTTTTTAAAAGCGATGAAATGGAACATGAAGTAACAAAGGCCAATCGAAGTAGAATGAGTATTACAGGTTGGTTGAAAAGAATGTAATTTTTATGGGATTACAGACAGGCATCTCTTAACATCTTCATATAAACCGATCCTTTTTCACGTGCAAAATTAATATTACGGTCGGGAATATTTTCCGGGTGTTTGAAGTGCTCCAACGCTTTATCGATACTTTCCTCCCTTAGCAGGTGAAGCATAGGATAAACGGATCTGTTAGTATAATTGGCAGCATCTTTTTCAGGTGAATTGGCAAATTGGTACAATGGATGAAAACTGGCCAGTTGATAAATCCCATCGTAGCCATGACGCTTTAAAAAGTTCTCAGCCAATGATACGAGATTAAGGTAGTCATCCAATCGTTGAAACGAATTTGGAAAAATAAGGAAAACAGTTTCAATTTCTTTTTCAGCATCAAGCCGGGTAGTTTCCCGGGAAAACGAGTTCAAACATTCTTTCGATTTTGCACTCGTTTCTACCTGGTAATGTACTGAATGCTGCTTCATTACATTGGCCGCAAATGGACAAAAATTACATCCAACCACTACATCATTGATCCACTTTTTTGTTTGGTCGATTACTTGTTGTGGTGTTGGCATTTTGTTTTTAAAATTTTTACCACGTAAAGCTAACCTTATTTAACCGTTACTTTTTTTGCGGATCTAATACCTTATGGGTACTCATGGTTTAAATTGAATTTATTTAGGAGGCCTGCCCAAATTTTTTTACATTTCAGTATGAAAAATTTATTGCTGCTATTATTTTTAATTTCCAATTTTACTACCGCTCAAATCAATCCAACCAATATTACAATTGCCCGGGATAGCTTTGGTATACCACATATATTTGCTCCTACTGATGCCGAAGTCGCTTATGGTTTAGCGTGGGCACATGCGGAGGATGATTTTGCTACTTTACAATTAGTGGTACTGTCAGGAAAAGCAAAGATGGGTACTGCGTTAGGTAAAAAAGGTGCCCGGGCAGATTATGTCGTAAACCTGCTGCGATGCAGGCAATTGGTAAATGAACAATGGAATACGCTCAGCCCCGATTTTATTGCATTGATAAAAGGATATACACAAGGTTTAAATGATTATGCCAAGACACACCCATCAGAAATTAAATATAAAAAAGCTTTCCCTTTTAACGAGCACGAGTACCTTACAGCCACCGTTTTTTCGCTGAGCATTTTTTGTGGAGTGGATAATGTACTTCCAAAAATTTTAGGTGGGTCGATAGGTACGATTCCTGGTTTTGGTTCTGAGGGTTCTAATGCTTTTGCATTTCATCCTTCAAAAACTACCACCGGCGAAGCTTTCCTTGCCATTAATGCACACCAGCCAATTGAAGGTCCAACCGCCTTTTATGAAGCCCATTTGCAAAGTGAACAAGGCTGGAATATGATCGGGGGATTGTTTCCGGGCGGCTGCCTTATATTTCATGGTACCAATGAAAATCTTGGATGGGCGCACACAGTTAACAGTCCCGACAAAATAGATGTGTACCAGTTGCAGATGAATCCTACTCATACAAACCAATACAATTTTGATGGAGTATGGCTTCAATTGGAAGAAAAAAAAGCAAAGCTGAAAATAAAGGGAATACCTCTTACAGTTAGCAGGAAAGTTTACTGGAGTAAATATGGGGCTACAGTAAAAACCAAAAAAGGTGTATTTGCTATGAGATTGCCAGCAAATATGGACTGTAAGGCACTGGAAGAATGGTATCGAATGAACAAAGCAAGCAGTTTTACTGAGTTTTACAAGGCGCTGTCAATGACCAGCTTGCCAATGTTTAACATCGTATATGCAGACAGGTATGATACTATCTTTTATATCAGCAATGCAAAACTTCCCTTCCGAAATGCCGACCCACAATACAATTGGAACGGAACTTTACCTGGCAATACATCGGCTACTTTGTGGACGAAATTTAAACCCGTTACTGCTTTACCGCAATACGTCAATCCCGGTTCAGGTTATTTGTTTAATACCAACCATTCGCCATTTCTGGCTACAGATAAAAAATACAACCTTAACGCTAAAAATTTTGATGTAGCTGATGGCTTTGAATTGTACAACAATAACCGTAGCCAACGAGTGGTGGAGCTTATTGGAGGAATTGATAAAATAGGTTATGAAGATTTTAAAAAAATTAAGTTTGACAGGCAATACCCCCGGCAGTTTCAATTTGCTTATGGAATTGATAGCATGCTAAATTTAAATCCAGCAGATTACCCTTTGTTAAAAGACGTAATTATTAACCTGCAGGAATGGGATAACAAGGCTATTAAATCAAGTAAAGGGGCCGCCGTATTTCTATTATTGTACGATTATCTTTCAAAGAAACTAAGCGGCACGCCTCCACGACAAATTACAAAATCAGAATCTATTATTGCCCTGCAATTTGTACAAGCTTACATGACAAAAAACTTTGGCAATATTAATCTTACATTGGGCGATATACAAAAACTGGTAAGGAACGACGATGCCCGGCCGGCGGATGGATTGCCGGATATATTAGCCGCTGCCTACACGGTACCCTATCTCAACGGAACGAGAAAAATAACTACCGGTGATGCCTACATTTGCTTTGTCCGTTATCCAAAAGAAGGTTTACCCATCATTGAGTCTGTTAATACTTTTGGTGCATCCCAGCATCCGGATTCTCCACACTTTAAAGATCAGATGAGTATGTTTCAAAAGCAAGAAACCAAACACATGACATTGGATAAAAAAGAAGTATTGAAAAATGCGGAAAGAATTTATCATCCTATCGTAAACTAAAATGCATTAGATTTTCAAAATAAAAAAACGTCGCTGAAACTTGGCAGCGACGTTTTTTTATTTTGAAATTTGAATAATTAATCAACTTTAAAATCAACCTGTACATCACCCCACATTAAAGAAACCAACCCAGATTTATTAATTGCAAAAGTCATTTTTTCTGCAAATGCCTTTGACTTAGCGGGCTTTGCTACAAAACGCAAAGCGTCATCCGCCTGACTATAACCGTCAGAGCCCCATAAGTCAGATTTTTTATTGAAAATAATCGTCCATTCGTTTTCGCCAGGAATGGTATACAAGCCGTATTTGCCGGCAGTCAGGGCCTTACCGGCAATAGTAACATTTTTGTTTATTTCAAAAATAGTAGCTTCGTTTGCACCTGTTCGCCACACTTCTCCAAAGGTGGCAATTTCTTTACCGATCGTTCGTCCTTTTACAGATGGTTGACTATAATCAATAGAAATATTTGTTCCCTTTGCTGTGGTTACAAATTCCCTGGCCGGTGGGCTTGGCCTTTTACTTTTATCCTGGGCACAGGAATAAAGGGTAGAAAAACAAATAGCAGCAATTGTAAATAAAGAAAGAAATTTTTTCATATTTTTTTTAAAAATCAAATTACAAAAACTGTTCTATTTAGCCTGATAAAATTTATCAATGGCGATATCTATCCATGAATGAAATCCGTCTCTGCAATGAAATGGGTTTCATTTTTTACACCTTGATAGAAGAAAGAGAACCTAAAATTCCAAATACTTTCAGCAACCAAACAATAATCAATATCACCACTACAATGTTAAGGATACTTTTTATTTTACCATCCATTGGAATGTACCTGTTAATGAGATACAGGATAACTCCGGCTACAATCAGAACTAACAGTATTGTTAATATTGGCATACTTATTTTATTTATGTTTGAACTTAATTTCTTATACAAAGGTCTTCATTGTTCTATTTTAATGTGTTACATAATTGAAGAAATTGTTTGCATTATTCACAGGTTTAAAAACCAGGATTATTCATACGACTTTGATGAAATATTTTTTATTTTTGATTATGTTTTAGGTGTCTTTAATGCAAATTTTAACTATTTGACCAATCAAATTGAAATGATAAAAATAAATGCCGTTTATCGTTTGCCGTACAGGTTCAAATTTTACTGGGATAGATCCTGGAAGGAAATACATATTTACAATAAAAAAGTCTCCCTCCGGAGACTATATTTTTTTTGATAATTGTTCAATAAGATTGATATAAAGCCCCTTTAGATTAATGGCAATTATCTTCCAAAATCATCCTGTACTCTTACTATATCGTCTTCATCACTCGGATCTGATTTATCTGTATGTCTCCAGATTTCTGCAACTATTCCCCAACTTTCAAGGCCAATAAGACGGTGGCGTTCGCCTTGCTTCAATTGTATGATGTCGCCCATATTTAAATGGGTGGTTTCTTTTTCTTCGTCAGTATCACTTGTTACAACACCGGCTGTACCTCCTATTAATTTCCATATTTCTGCACGACGGTGGTGATACTGCCAGCTTAGTCTCTTCTCTGGGGCAACCACCAATATTTTTGGACTGAGTTTACCCGTAATGGTTAATTCATCTTTTGTAAGATGGGAGAAATACAATCCTATAAATTTTTCAGCTTCTGCTTCATCCAATACAAAGAAGCCCCCCCATGGTCGGGTACTATCCTGCTTGTTTACTTTTAAATTTTGTTGGTGAAGGTACTCTGCTACATTTTCAAATACCAGTTCTTTTGGTGTGTCGGGAGAAAAATGAAGTGACATAGTGTTATTATATTTTGTTTTAAAGGATTTTTTTTTAATTAAGATTGTATTAGTGGTCACAATAACAAAATTTTCCGGATAAATATATTATAATAAATATAAATATATTAAGAATCAACAATTATGTGCTTTCTATAGATAGAATACTTGTTTTGAAATCAGTACCTACTTGTTTTGAAATCAAAGGTTAACACCGAATTCTAATTGTGGATATTCTTAACATAATCCAGTTTCGTGGTAAAAAATATTGAGCAGTTTTCTCCGTTTTTATCGGCCCATAAAAACCATCAGTATTTGTACATCGCTTGGATTTACGCCAGAAATACGAGATGCCTGTCCTAACGTTCGTGGCTTTATTTTCGTAAACTTCTGTCTTGCTTCGTTGCTTAATGAGACCAATTTATCATAACTGAAATTTTCAGGTATGATCAAGTCTTCAAGTTGAGTCATTTTTGCAACCAACTCTCTTTCCTTATCTATATAAGTTTCATATTTAGTTATTATTTCTACCTGTTCCAGGGTTTCCCTATCAAAACCCGCTAAGGCTGTTTTCAGTTTTGGAACACTACTAATCATACTAGCTAATCCAACGTTGGGCCGGAGTAATATCTGTAGCGCTTTCTGCTTGTTAATTAATGGAGAAGATTGTGAACTTTCCAATAATTCGTTTACCTCTTCCGGTTCCAACGATATCTTGCTTAAAACATCCTTTGCAAGTTTCACAGATTCTGTCTTCCTTGTAACCTTATCCATCCTTTCCTGCGATGCTAATCCATGTCGGTAACTAATTTCAGTCAGTCGGATATCCGCGTTATCCTGTCTTAATAAAGTTCTGAATTCGGCCCTGCTGGTAAACATCCGATACGGTTCATCGGTACCCTTGTTAATCAGGTCATCTATCAATACACCTATATATGCTTCGCTTCTTTTTAAAACCAGGGGCTCAAGTTCACGTGCTTTTTGGTGTGCATTAATGCCAGCCATTAATCCCTGGCATGCTGCTTCTTCATATCCGGTGGTTCCATTTATCTGCCCGGCAAAAAAAAGATTTGAAATTAGTTTTGTTTCCAGGTTAAATTTTAGTTGGGTTGGAGGGAAGAAATCATATTCAATTGCATAACCAGGCCTAAACATTTTGCATTTTTCAAAACCTGGCACTAACTTTAATGCTTTGTGTTGAACTTCTTCCGGTAATGATGAGGAGAAACCATTGACATATATTTCGATGGTATTAAACCCTTCCGGTTCCACAAACAACTGGTGTCTGTCTCGTTCCGCAAATCGGTTAATTTTATCTTCTATGCTTGGGCAATAGCGTGGACCTGTTCCCTGAATTCTCCCCTGGAACATCGGGCTTTTTTCAAATCCAGTTTTAAGTACTTCATGTACGGAAGTATTGGTATAAGTGATCCAGCAACTCCGCTGTTGCGATGTAGATATTTTTTGCGTGTTAAGGTAACTGAATCCAATAATATCTTCATCTCCCTTCTGTTCTTCCATTTTGGAATAGTCAAGACTTCTGCCATCCAGCCTTGCTGGGGTACCCGTTTTCAATCGGTCGCTTTCAAACCCGAGTGAAACCAGTTGCTCAGTTATTCCGGTGGCCGCCTTTTCAGCCATTCGTCCGCCTCCAAGTTGTTTTTCCCCTATATGGATGATCCCGTTTAAAAAAGTTCCGTTAGTCAACACTACCGATTTCGCTTTTATCTCATGTCCCATTCCGGTTGTTACACCATATACCGTATTCTCTTTTACTAATAAGCCATTTACCATGTCCTGGTAAAAATCTACATTAGGTGTACTTTCCAGTAATTCTCTCCATTTAGCAGCGAAAAGCATACGATCACTTTGGGCCCTCGGGCTCCACATAGCGGGACCTTTGGAACGATTCAGCATTCTGAACTGGATCATACTTTCATCAGTTACAATGCCACTATATCCACCCATCGCATCAATTTCCCTTACAATCTGCCCTTTTGCAATTCCACCCATTGCCGGATTACAACTCATTTGAGCAATGGTTTGCATATTCATGGTGATGAGCAGCACTTTACTACCCATATTTGCTGCTGCTGCTGCTGCTTCACAACCTGCATGTCCTGCACCCACTACTATTATATCGTATTCGTTAAACATCGGTGGTAAAGTTACTGTAACTGTTAATCAATAAAGAAAGGCTATTTAGCCAAATCTCTTCAATATCTCTCTTTCCAATATAATATCATCTATACTGTTGCCTGTATTAAGTCGGTTAAATTCTTCCTTACTAAATGTGGCGGCCACTTCTATCTGTGTATTATTCAACAGAATAAATTGTTCAATTGCAGGTTCATTCAACATGAAGGAAGATTCAATTTTTTCTATCTTCTCAATGATTCTTAAACAAAGGAAATAGGTGGTTTTAGAATAAAGTGACTTGAAATAAGTTTTTACTGCCAATAAATCTATCCGTGCAGGTATAGGTTTATTTTGTTCCAGCCTTGCCACCCTTATATTCACAAAATTCCAGCATAAAATCAGGTCTTCTTCATTTGAAAAGTCAAAGTAGGCTAATGGTACTATATGATCAAATTGCCAGGCAGAACCGAAGTTATCCCAATTCAATCCAGGAGTAAATTGCAATTCAATCCAACTCCGAAACTTTTCAATACTTAACCCAAAATAAAAAGCATATGCTGCACTGATATTTTTTTGCAAAACATATCTTCTAAGGGCTAACTGCCATTTTCGCTTTTCTCTAAATTTTAAAGCCGCCTCGTCAACCTCTAGCCGCGGAGTCCATTTCTTTCTTTCCATGATTCAAAATTATCAATGTTCCCCATAGAAACTGTGTTTCGTGGAACTTATTTTAAAGTACATTTTAGTACATTAATATTTTACACGGTTATTAAGAGGAAAGTATGACTACAGGTTTGCAAAAGATAGAGTTTATGAAACATGAAAACAGCAGTTAATACTGTCCAAATACCTTAATGCAGTCAAATACCAAGCACTAAAAAGATTTTAAACTCTGTTTACTTAAATGATTAATGATATTATACATTTCTTCAACCAAAAAATAGTAGTTTGTTAGATTAACACTTTTCGGATAACATTTAGTCGTATAGCCGACAAGCCCCCAAAATTAAAATCACTTAAAATAAAACACAAAAGCCCCGAACCATCAGGGATCGGGGCTTTTGGCTATACGCTGTTCAGCGACACCGGG
>JANPIJ010000194.1:0-15672 GCA_031424955.1 Ferruginibacter sp.
TAACGTTCATAACTTAGCTTTTCAATTTCGGTTTCGCTGATCTTGAGAAATAGAGAGGGCATATTTTGTGATTTGGTCATTACAAATTTGCCCCTCTTTTTTGAATTTTCAATTCACCCTTTTATCCCTTGCAAAGTATAACAGCAAATACCATCGGTGGAATTCCATCAACATCGGCCCTAAAAAGGATATTATTGGCGGATGGGAAAAAGCAGCCAGGGCAAATGGAATGCAGTTTGGCGTGAGTGTACATGCCGCACATGCCTGGAGCTGGTATGAAACAGCACAACGTGCCGATAAGGCTGGTGCTTACAAAGGAGTACCTTACGATGGCAAGCTAACCAAAAAAGATGGCAAGGCCCGCCTGAATGACGCAGTCGGGCAGGGAAAATGGTGGGATGGATACGATCCGCAGGAATTATACGCACAAAACCATCCTTTGAGTGAGAACAGCGGCGATAACGGGATGATACATAAACAATGGAACTGGGGCAATGGCGTGAGTGTTCCGTCGAAAGCCTATTGTACAAAATTCTTAAACCGTACTATTGATTTAATTGATAAATACAAACCTGATTTGGTTTACTTTGATGATACGGCTTTACCGTTATGGCCCATCAGCGATGCAGGATTAAAAATTGCGGCACATCTTTATAACAAAAGCTTAAAGGAAAAGGGTTCACAGGAAGCGGTATTGTTTGGAAAAATACTGGATGAGCAGCAACGCAAATGCATGGTTTGGGACATTGAGCGGGGACAAAGTAATAATATTGAGCCATTGCCCTGGCAAACCGATACCTGCATTGGAGGATGGCATTATCAAAAATCTATTTTCACCAATCATCAATACAAATCAGCCAAAACGGTTGTTCATACATTGATTGATGTGGTGAGCAAAAACGGTAACTTATTATTGAGCGTGCCGGTTAAAGGCGATGGTACCATTGACAGTGATGAAAGAAAAGTGGTGGAAGAAATTGGAACCTGGATGAAGATAAACAGCGAATGTATTTACGATACAAGGCCATGGAAAATATTTGGCGAAGGTCCTGCCATTGAAAATGCGGCACCACTTACGGCACAGGGTTTTAATGAGGGAAAGGGAAAGCCTTTTACCCCGGCAGATATCCGTTTCACTAAAAAAGAAAATATTTTATATGCCATACCTCTTGGCTGGCCGGAGAACGGTAAGATACTGGTAAAAAGTTTGTCTACAGGAAACTCACTTTACCCCGGAACAATAACCCGGGTTGAGCTATGCGGCGGAGGACAATTAACTTTTGAACGCAAAGCGGAAGGGCTGGAAATTATACTGCCTGCTGACAAACCCGCAACTCATTATGCAGTTGCGCTAAAAATTTCATAGTATGATCAAAAATATAGCATCGGTAAAAAGGAAAATGCAGGAGTATGGACCTGTTTATTTGAAGGTTCGAAAACCCGCAATCGATTTTTTGGCAAAACAATTATCTTAAAAAGGGAAGTACACAAAAACGAAAACTAATCTGATTATGAAAAGCTATTTATTGATCGCGGGGTACTTTACCGGATTTTGTCTGCCGCTATTCTTAAGTGCCCAAATAGGAAGACGTTTTCCTTCTGAACGAAAAATAGTAAAGGACCCCGTTACTGGTACGATGCTTACCTTTTTAACCAGCTTGCCAAAAGGCGATTCAAAAATTTATCAAACCCATAACCAATGGACAGCGGATGGAGAATGGCTGATCTTTCGCAGCAACAGGGTGAAGGGTGAAGCCATGGCGGTAAATGAAAAAAACGGTGACCTGGTGCAGGTTACCGAGGGTGGATATACAAGCATGCTCAATATTGCACGCAAATCAATGAAGTTATTCTTCATGCGGAATACAAATCAACGTAATGAGGAAGATACTACACGCAGAAGGAATAATGCTCCCCTGCAAATAGTAGAAGTTGACCTGGCAAAATTATTTGCGGATAGCAAAGCTGGTACCGTAAAATCTGCCAGTGAATACCAACGGGTATGTGGTACAACGCCTGTAGAATTAGGTGCCGGTGGCGATATGGCATTGGATGGAGATGAAGAGTGGGCTTACTTCCGGGTGGGAAAAGAAGCTGCTGCAAAACATTTGGCGGCGGGTACAAAATTGGAACAGAATTATGGTCCCCGAAACATGGGTGCCGGTCCATCGGGTATTGCCGGAATGAATATCAATACCGGTGAAATAAAGTATGTAGTATCCGTTCCTTTCCAGATCGGGCATATTCAAACCAATCCCTGGGTGGCTGGTGAAATTATTTTTTGTTGGGAAACCGGTGGTAAATCTCCACAACGCACCTGGACTGTAATGGCGGACGGAACCGAACTGCGCCCGATGTATCGGGAATCGGAATATGAATGGGTAACACATGAGGCAGTTATTTCAAAAGATGAAGTAGCCATAGCTATCATGGGGCATCGGAAAATTCCGGGTACCAATAAATCAATTGCGGAAGGCACTCCCGTAACCGGTGCCAATCCGGGGCAGGAATCAGCCTGGGGACCTTCCGGTACCAGGGAAAAGCCTACCGGTTTGGGAATCGTAAATCTTCGTACCAGGGAAATGACCATTGCCGGCCAAACGCCATCAGGCAGCGGGCTTTGGCATGTGAGTGGTTCACCCGATGGAAGGTGGGCGGTAGGGGATGATTTTGCAAGAAATATTTATTTGATCGACCGCCATACAAGAGAAATGATATTGCTTTCAGCGGGGCACAAGCAAACCGCTGCTGATCATCCGCATCCAACGATGAGCCCGGATGGAACTAAGATTCAGGTGCAATCGGCCATGCTTTCGGCCGATAACAGATCAATGAATATTTGTATCATTCCTGTTCCGGAAGAATGGTTAAAGCGGACGTATAAATGATCATTCGTTTGTGTAATAATTGACAGAAAACAGTAATGAATTATTCACGATAATTTGCAAATAAAAAACGGTTTTAGTAGTGGTGAAAAAATAGGATTGGCAGGAGCATAAAACTGATATGGAACGCTGAGCCGCCAATCAATTCCACTAACTTTACGGTGTATAAAAATCATACAATATCATGAGAATGAAATTTCTATTTTCCTGTATTTTTTTATTGGGGATTTACCTGGTAGCTGATGCACAGGGAAACAGGCAAAAGGTGTTTGTTGTAAAAGATTTTGGCGCTGTGGGCGATGGGAAAGCAGATGATGCGGCAGCCATTCAAAAAGCTATTGATGCCTGTGCTGCGTCGGGTGGCGGTAAGGTATTGTTTACCGCTCCATTTACCTTTATGGCAAGCCCTTTTAATTTAAAATCGAATATTGATTTTCATGTAGAGGCCGGTGCTAAAGTGTTGGCCAATCCGGATGAAAAAGCCTATATAAAAAGTGCATTCCGCACTAATCCAGGCGAAGGTACTATATGGATCGGGGCTGAAAATATACAAAACCTTACCATCAGCGGCAATGGCCATATTGATGGCAACGGCATATCATTTATGGGGGCAGAACTGGAAGACTCTTATGAGCTGAAACCATTTCATATATTGGATCCGAGACCGCACGTGCTAACCATTGTAGGAGGAAAAAATATCCGCATTAAAGATGTGAAAATTGGCAACTCTGCTTACTGGACGGTACACCTGGTAGGCTGTGATGATGTGGTAATCAGTGGCATTACGCTCCTGAACAGTTTAAAAGTGCGAAACAGTGACGGCATTGACCTGGACCATAGTAAAAATGTACGCATCAGTGATTGTTATATTGAAAGCGGGGACGATTGTATTTGTTTGAAGAACAGGAGAGAGTTTGAAGAATTTGGCGCCTGCGAAAATATAACAGTAACCAATTGCACCATGACAAGCCGTAGCTGCGCCATCAAGATTGGGTCAGAAAATATGGATACCATCCGGCAGGTGTTGTTTAATAATTGCATCATCAAAAAAAGCAACCGCGGAGTGGGCATTCAGAACAGGGATGAAGGAGTGGTGAGCGATGTGATATTTTCAAACATGATCATTGAGGGCCATCTTTTTTCTGATGTGTGGTGGGGAAAAGCTGAGCCCATCTACGTTACAGCCTATAGGCGTGCCAGTGGCAATAATAAAGATGCCAACTGGCGCTTTCCCAAAGGCGCCACGGAAGGCAGGGTAGGGCAGGTGAAAAATATTTATTTCAGCAACATTAAATGTTACAGCGAAAACGGCATTTATGTAAGCGGCGAATCAGCAGACAAAGTAGTAAATATTGTATTTGACCAGTTAGATATTTTTATTGACAAATCTACCTCAATACCTGGTGGTGTTTACGATCGCCGACCCGCAAATGTTGACGGTTTTGTAAAGGGCAAAACTTCCGGGTTTTATTTTGATAAGGCAACCGGCATTACTATACGAAACAGTTCTTTCTGTTGGGGTAAGCTAAAGCCAGCTTATTTTGCGCATGCATTGGAAAGTTAAGGAGTAAGCGGTTTAAAAATTACCGGTTTTGATGGGGTAGCTGCTTTTCCGGCAAAGCTGCCGGCGCAGGTTCGAAAGTAAAGAGGTATTCAATCCAATGAAAAATGAATCGAAATCAAATAACAAATCCATTGAAACATTAAACGGGTAATTTCTTTTCGGCATGGTTTTTTATCTACATGTCAACGACCATATCAGACCATATGGGATATGCATTTTCAGGCGATATGTCTGCTAAAAATTTATTCATTGTAAAAATTTATTAACTATGCCAAACAACCCAACACCTGGTGAAATGCCGGACATGCCAAAAGAGGTTCCTGATCCGGGTAAAACACCCGAAATAACCCCGGTTGTTCCTCCTGAAAACACTCCTCAGCCAGACGAACCGCCAACCCAATTTCCAGTAGAAGAACCAATGCAGCCTGATAGTCCTGCAGAAGTGCCACCAACACTGCAATAAATACCTGGATTATGAAGAATGAAGCAGCTACAACAGCCATTAATTACAAGAACCTAAAAGTAAAGAGTACCGCATTCGAAGAGAATGGGTTAATTCCTTCCAAATATACCTGCGAGGGCGAAAATATTAATCCGCCGATCGATTTGGAACAGATTCCCCCTGAAGCAAAAAGCCTGGTGCTGATTGTAGATGATCCCGATGCGCCCAACAAAACCTGGGTACACTGGATAATCTGGAACATTCCGGTTACCCACCACTTAAAAGAGAATAATGTGCATGGAACAGAGGGGATGAATGATGGTGGTCAGCATCACTATATCGGTCCATGTCCACCCTCCGGAACGCATCGCTATTTCTTTAAAGTATATGCGCTAAACAGTTTACTGGATCTGCCTGAATCTGCGGATAAAATACAATTGGAAAAAGCGATGAGCGAAAGCATTGTGGGCTTTGGTGAGATCATTGGGCTGTATAAAAGAAAGGGGCAATGAGTGATGAATAATGAATAATGAGTAATGAATAATAAATAATGAGTAATGAATAATGAGTAATGAATAATGAGTGATGAATAATGAGTGATGAGTAATGAATAATGAGTGATAATTGTTAGTAAAAAGGGAATGTACTCGATACAATTACAGTTAGCCAACCATCAACCATCAGCTTTCCACTATCAACCATTAACCATCAACTAATGATCGGAGTCATTGGTCAGGTGGAGTAGTTTCTTTTCGTTCTTAATACCGATGTATTTATTGTCAATAGTAATGATTTCATCCTGCACAAATTCATTCAGTATTCTAAAAACGGTTTCATAGGTAGTGCCTGCATAGGAAGCCAGGTCCTGCCTGCTTAAAATAATGTTGATTGCACCGGTGGATGTAACACCGAATTTGTTCTTTAACGAAAGCAGTGAATAAGCAATACGTCCTTTAACCTGCATGTGTGCCAGGTTGTTCATTTTTCGCTCAGACCGCTGCAATTCTTCCGCATAAAACACCAATAACTTAATAGTAAAATCATTATTAATTCTGAGGGTAGTTTTAAAAAATTCAAGATCGATAAAACAAACAGTTGTTGTTTCCAATGCAGTGCCTGAAACAGGGTAAATTATTTCTTCCCCAAAGCCCCGGTGTCCAATGATATCCCCGTTTTTTGCGAAACGGATGATCAGTTCTTTTTCCTTTCCCCATTTTTTATGAACTTTTGCGGTACCGTTAAAGATAAAAAACATGCCTTTTACTTCTTCCCCTTCTTTAAAGATCAATTCTCCCTTTTTGTAATGCATTGTTTTTTTATTCGCTGCAATAGCAGGTAACCATTCCGGCAAACAGCGGCTGCACAGGAAGCAGCTTTTCAGGTCGCAGTCGTTTTTGTTTATCTTCATAGGGGCGAAAGTTAAGCGCTAAATCCAACGTAAAAAAATAAAGTAGGTAGTATTCCTTTTGTAATCTTTTATACCGGGATTAATTATAATTATTGTTTAACGGAAATGAGGTTAGTGTTGATTATCGATTCAACGGTAGCTTTTGATTGAGTGAAATGTAGTTTTACAACCTCACCTACAATAATAATCGCAGGATTGGCTAATCCGGCATACTGCGATTTAAACGATATGTCTTTTACTTTACCAATTACCATCTTTTCATTTGGCGTTGTGCCATCCTGGATTATGGCAACAGGAGTATCTGCTTTTCCATTTGCTGAAAATATATCCATGATAGCTTCCAGTTTACTCATAGCCATTAAAATCACTACAGTAGCGGAAGATTGGGCAGCCAGTTTTATGTCATTCGAAATTTCACCGGATTGAGTAGTACCGGTAGTCACCCAAAAACTTTCATTAATACCCCTGCAGGTAAGTGGTATCATCTGTGAAGCCGGTACGGCGATAGCGCTGGATATGCCCGGTATTACCTGCACGGCAATCCCCGCATTCCGGGCTGTTTCAATCTCTTCCTGCGCCCGGCCAAATACAAAAGGATCGCCACCTTTTAAGCGTACCACGTGTCCGTGAGATTGAGCGTACTCAATAATTAGCATATTGATTTCCTGTTGGGAAAGGGCATGACAGCCATAGCGCTTTCCAACAAACCTCTTAATGGCGCCGGGGGCAGCAAAATTTAATAATGCTTCATTGGCGAGCGCATCATATAGTATCACGTTTGCTGCACTGATTGTTTTTACTGCTTTTAATGTAATTAATTCTGGATCTCCCGGCCCTGCGCCTACCAGGGAAAGTAAGGGTGTAATCATAAAGTAATATTATAATTAAAAATATGTTAATTATTTTAATCAAATATACTCATAAATGAAATATAAGCAGTACTTTTATGATGTAAGTAATAAATAACATGCGAAATAATAAACAATATCCCTGTTAAATATTAAATACAAAAAATAATAATACGACGATTGCTTGCTACTTCCTTTTGGTCATCTAATAATTTTTCGCCATGAAAGTAGTAATTATAGGAAATGGAATGGTTGGATATAAGTTTTGCGAAAAACTTTTATCAAAAACTTCAGACGTTGAGTTGGTTGTGTTTGGAGAAGAAATAAGGCCTGCTTATGATCGGGTACACCTAAGCGAATATTTTGCTGGCAAAACCGCCGCCGATCTTACATTGGCCGATATGGATTGGTACGAGGGTAATGATATAACGCTACACCTCGGTGATCCTGTTCAGAGCATTGACCGCATAGCCAAAACTATTCATTCACATAAAGGAATTACCGAATCTTACGATTACCTGGTGATGGCAACGGGTTCAGCCGCATTTGTTCCTCCAATACCAGGTGTAGATAAACAAGGGGTATTTATATATAGAACGATTGAAGATCTTGAAATGATGAGCAGTCACGCCCGGAAAGCTAAAACCGGTGCTGTAATTGGTGGTGGCCTGTTAGGATTGGAAGCTGCCAAAGCCATGCTCGACCTGGGTATCTCCAACACACAGGTTATTGAATTTGCTCCCCGCCTAATGCCCCGTCAGATTGATGACGCAGGCTCCTCCATATTAAGAAATAAACTGGAACTCCTTGGACTGAAAATACATACCAGTAAAAATACAAGTGAAATATTAGGTGGTGAAACCATCACCGGTATGAAGTTTTCCGATGATACAACGATAGATGTTGATATGCTTGTAATTTCTGCAGGAATAAAACCAAGAGATGAGCTGGCAAAACTTTGCGGACTGGAAACCGGCCCCCGCGGAGGTATAGTCGTAAATGAAAAATTACAAACTAACGATCCCAGTGTTTTTGCAATTGGCGAATGCGCTTTATATAAGGGAATGATTTACGGCCTGGTAGCGCCTGGCTATGAAATGGCTGATGTGGTAGCAACCAATCTGAACGGTGGACATAAAGAATTCACCGGGTACGATATGAGTACCAAACTAAAATTGATTGGGATCGATGTGGCCAGTTTTGGTGACCCGTTTATACAGGGAGATAGTATAAGAAGCGTGGTTTTTGAAGATACCATGAAAGGTATTTATAAAAGAATTAATATTTCCGCTGATGGCAAAGAATTATTAGGCGGCGTACTGGTTGGTGACGCGGAGCAATATAATATGTTGTTGCAAACATGCAAAAATAAAGTGGTGTTGCCTCCAAACCCGGAAGATGTGATACTGGGTTCAAGAGGTGGGGAAAGTGAGGCTGGTGCAGGAGTACAGGGGTTGCCGGATGATGCCATGATATGCAGTTGTGAAAGTATCAGCAAGGGCGATATATGTAACGCAGTGTCGGCGCAGGGTTGCGAAACCCTGGATGCCATCAAAAAATGTACAAAGGCGGGTACTGGTTGCGGCGGGTGCGTACCAATGGTGAAGGACCTGATGGTATACACCATGAAATCGCAGGGGAAATATGTACGCAACGTATTATGCGAACATTTTAATTACAGCAGGCAGGAGATGTTTGACCTGGTAAAAATAAATGAACTAAAATCCTATGACGAGGTACTGGATAAATTGGGAAGTGGCGATGGATGCGAATTATGCAAGCCTCCGGTTGCATCTATCCTTGCCAGCATGTGGGGCGAAATGATATTGAAAAAAGGAAATGATACTGCACAGGATAGCAACGACCGGTTTTTGGCAAACATTCAAAAAGGTGGAACCTATTCCGTGGTGCCACGCATTCCCGGGGGAGAAATTACACCAGATAAATTAATTGTAATTGGCCAGGTTGCCAAACAATATAATCTCTACACAAAAATTACCGGCGGACAAAGAATCGACCTGTTTGGCGCACACCTGAGCGACTTGCCGGATATATGGGGGCAATTGATTGCAGCCGGCTTTGAAAGCGGTCATGCGTATGGAAAATCATTGCGTACCGTAAAAAGCTGTGTGGGTAGTACCTGGTGCCGGTTTGGCCTACACGACAGCGTTAGTTTCGCCATACAAATTGAAGAACGTTACCGTGGCCTTCGCTCACCCCACAAATTAAAAGGCGGTGTAAGTGGATGTATACGGGAATGTGCCGAAGCACAGAGCAAGGATTTCGGTATCATCGCTACTGAAAAAGGCTGGAACCTGATGGTATGTGGTAATGGTGGCAGCAAGCCGCAGCATGCATTGTTGTTAGCTGCTGACCTGGATAGTGCAACCTGTATTAAATATATAGATCGTTTTTTAATGTTCTATATCAGAACAGCCGATACCTTAACAAGAACAGCTACCTGGTTAAATAAAATGGAAGGCGGTATTGACTATCTCCGTAATGTAGTAGTGAACGACAGTTTGGGTATGGCGCAACAATGGGAAGCTGAAATGCAGACCCTGGTGGATTGTTATAAATGCGAATGGAAAGAGGCGATTGAAAATCCGGAGATAAGAAAGCGCTTTAATCATTTTGTAAATGCGCCGGAAGTAAAAGACCCTTCCGTAAAATTTGAGACAATGCGGGAGCAGAAAAAAGTGTCAGACTGGAAATAATTACGCTTGTATTTAATACCTGATATCGCTGAACATTCCGGTTATACCGTTACCTGGTAGGGGAATGAATAAAAAATTACGTAGAAAAATTCAGGTCCATAATTAAAATAAAAAACAACATCTAACATAAGCCATTATTCCTGTGGATACCAAAACCGCGATTGGTTGCTTTTTTTATTATTGCTTACCCCTTTTTTCGATTGCCTGCGCTTGAACGATTGTTTGCTTTTCTATTATTCAGCGATGAATAATTATTCCATGTTTTCATATGAAATAAGTAACCCGGCGTTTCGGGATAAGGATAACTTTTTAAAAAATAGTAACCAATGCAAACACTAACAGATCAAAATAGAACAACATGGTTTGTAGCCTGTAATGAGTCAGATGTTCCTGCTAACGGAGGTGTATGTGTAAAATACGGGGATACGCAAATCGCCTTGTTTCATTTCGCCCGCCGGGGAGAATGGTATGCTACTCAAAACGAATGTCCGCACCGCCGGCAGATGGCGCTTAGTCGTGGTATGATCGGTACCCAGCAGGATGAGCCGAAAGTAGCCTGCCCGTTTCACAAAAAAACATTTTCGCTGGCAACAGGCGAGTGCCTCAGCGGGGATGAGTGCAGCATAAAAACTTACCCGGTAAAAGTGGAAGAAGGTAAAATATTTATTGGAATAGAAGAATAAAAAACTAACTGGAATAACACGAATTGCTGAACACGAATTTCACGAATTAAAAATAGAATTTTCTGAATCACAAAATAGGAATTCGAATAAGAGACCGGTATCTAACTACCTAATTCGTGTAATTCGTTTTTAAAAATTCGAGCTATAAAATTCCTGCTATAAAAATAAAAGCCCCGGCCGATGTGGAAATTGAACCGGGGCTGATTTTAAATTGATCACAACCTAAAACCAAAAAACAAATCTATGAGTAAAAATTTTAAAAACTGCCTTTTCGTATTGATGATTTTTGTCATCAGCATTGTTTCATACAATGCCAATGCACAGTTTATACTAACAGGGCAATTGCGCACACGTACCGAAGTACGGAACGGATTAGGTAACCTTGTTTTAAAAGGATCTAAATCCGCGGCTTTCACCTCTCAGCGTACCCGCCTGATCTTTGGATACAAATGGGATAGATTAACTTTTGGTGCTAGCGTACAGGATGTAAGAGTTTGGGGACAGGATGCATCAACCATTTCAAATGCCGATGGCAACAGACTAATGTTGCACGAAGGCTGGGCTGATCTTATATTATTTAATAAAGCAGATACTACTATTAAAACAAAGGGGATCGATCTGATGAGTATCAAAATCGGCCGCCAGGAATTAATTTATGATGACGTTAGATTGATAGGTAACCTGGATTGGTTACAACAGGGACGCCGCCATGATATGGCCTTATTAAAAACTATGCACAAAGGCTGGCAGATAGACCTGGGATATGCTTTCAATCAAAACTCTGATGCGTTTGGTGTTACCGGTACAGGTTATGTACCTTCCAATGTTGCACCTTATGTAAAAAATTCATTGGGTTTACTGGTACCCACCCCTTCGGGTATTTTGCCAATGGCGCCTGCGGGAAATGCGGGTAACAACAGTACAAAAACCGGTGCACCTGTTTGGTTAAATCCACCAACAACCAATGGCGGTAACCAGGATTATAAATCTTTCACCAGTTTATATATCAGTAAAAAATTCAACCAGACTAAATTTTCCGCATTGTTCTTCAATGACAATTTTGGTAAATACAAAACTGATTCAGCAGGAACTGCCACAGCAGGATATGTTTATGGAAAAAGATTTGTTTCCTCCGGTGCAAGTGATACCTATGATTACTCTGGAAACAACAGCAGGTACACCTACGGATTAATGGTTAACCGCACCATGGGCAATGCTTCCGGATTTGGTAAGATCGCAATCCAGGCTGCTTATTATGCACAAAGTGGAAAGAACAGGGATGGTGTGAAAATGAAAAATGCCTATCACTACATCGTTTCAGCTACCTATCAAAAAGGAAAAATAAGTATCACACCGGGATATGATGTATTGAGTGGCAACAATGCCGGTACAACCGCAGATGAAAAATTTGATCCGTTGTATGGTACTCCGCATAAGCACTGGGGCTATATGGATTTCTTTTATGTGGGAACAGGTTCACCCGCCGGTGGATTAAAAAATCCTTACCTCAAATTTAAATATACAGGTAGTACTTTAAGTGCGGGTGTTGATTTTCATTTGTTCTCTACAGATAAGGATATGGCCAAAGCTGATGGAAGTTTAATTGATAAGAAGCTTGGAAATGAACTGGATTTTTTGGTGAATTATAACATGAATAAGTTTACCAATATCGAATTGGGTTACTCTGTTATGAATGCAAAAAGCAGCATGGCTTTCGCCAAGGGCCAGGCCACCACAAATGCGGTAGCGGATACTTATAAAAAGACCGGTAACTGGTTTTATTTAATGCTTCGTTTTACGCCTGATTTCTTTTATGTAAAACCTGTTGCTATTAAGCAATAGAGCAGGTGAAAGGGGAAATATTTTTAATCTAACTTTTAAAAAATTTACTTAAATGAAATCGATCATAAATAAATCAGTTGTTTTTTTTACGCTTGTAATATTACTAACCGGTGTTACCGCATTTAAAATACAATCACCGGCACGCAAAATTAAACTGGGCTTTATTCCACTCACCGATTGCGCCCCTTTGGTAGTCGCAAAAGAACTGGGCCTTTTTGCAAAATATGGAGTAGATGTTGAACTGGAGAAAGAAGCTTCCTGGGCCATAGTAAGAGACAAGATATTAAACGGCGAAATTGACGGAGCCCATTGTTTATTTTCCATGCCGCTCTCCGTTTACACCGGGGTAGGTGGCAATGCCGGTAAAGAAATGAAAATTGCCATGGTGATTAATAACAATGGCCAGGCCATTACTTTATCAAAGGATTTTTGCGGATTGGTTGGTTTCAAAGAAGTCGGCAAAGCTGCCGGCGCAGTAAAAAATGTACAGGGACGTAAGGAAGTAACTTTTGCCCAAACCTTTCCCGGAGGCACACACGATATATGGTTGCGTAATTGGATGGCGGCTGCGGGCATCAATCAAAAATCTGTTAGCATCATTACCATTCCACCGCCGCAGATGGTGGCTAATATGAGGGTGGATAATATGGAAGGCTATTGCGTAGGCGAACCATGGAACGGTGTCGCTGCTGCTCAAAATGTTGGCTTCACTCATATTGCCTCACAGGATATCTGGAAAAATCACCCTGAAAAAGCACTGGTGGTAAACGCTGGTTTTGCAACGAATAACAGGGAAGATCTTAAAAAAGTAATGAAAGCGATTATTGAAGCCTGCCGGTGGTTAGATGTAGTTGGTAACCGTTCCAAGGCTGCCTCCTGGCTTACCAAACCCAATTATGTAAATGCGCCGCTACAGGTAATTGAAGCCAGGTTAAAAGGCTCTTATGATTTGGGCTGCGAGTTAGGGGTACAAAAATACAAGGATGATAATATGATGTTTTATAACAACGGGATTGTAAACACACCAAAAAAATCCAATGCCATTTGGTTCCTTGCCCAGTATGTAAGATTCGGGTATTTAAAAGCAGAGCCGGCTTATAAAGCCATTGCAGATAAACTAATACTATCCGATGTATACGCTGAAGTAGCCAAAGAAATGGCCGTACCAATGCAGCCGGATATGCAGGCTTTTAAAACAACTTTCGATGTTTCGTTTGATCCAAATAATCCATCTACATATTTAAAAACAACAAAGCGATAGGAAATGATAAAGGATGAATGATCAATTGAGTTTTATTTATTGTTCATCCTTTATTACTATTTAACCTGGTAAAAAACAACACATGAAAAATATTTTTTCAATAAAAACATTACTCGCCGTTTTCTATTTTGCTGCAGGCATAGCATTGGTCGGTGGAATTTGGGAGTTGATTTCTTCCTATACTAAAAATGAAATTCCTAATCCAAGAATGACCTGGGTAGTATTGAAAGAGGTAATGCAAGACCCCATGCAGAATGACGCCGATGTAAAAGGAATTGGCACCAAATTGTTGAGTTCTTTAATGCGGGTGGGAATTGGTTTTGGCCTGGGTAGTTTAATTGCTATCCCACTGGGTATCGCAATGGGATCCAGTAAAACAGCCATGGGGATTATGAACCCCATTGTTCAACTGTTGCGCCCGGTATCTCCATTGGCATGGTTTCCGCTGGGCCTGGCTATTTTTAAAGATTCGCCTGCAGCAAGCGTTTTCATGATCTTTATTTGTTCATTATGGCCTACGGTGATCAATACGTCATTCGGCGTTGCATCCATCCCACAAGATCATAAAAATGTTGGTAAAGCCTTTGGTTTTTCGAGGTGGAAATATTTAACCAAAATAATGTTGCCTTATTCGTTGCCGCATATACTAACCGGTTTGCGCCTTGCAGTAGGTATTGCCTGGATGGTGATCGTGGCCGGTGAAATGTTATCGGGCGGTATTGGTTTGGGATATTTTGTATGGGAAGAAGGGTTTAATGGCGGTAGCGTTGCAAAAATAATAGTAGCCATTATTATCATTGGAATTGTAGGGTTATTACTGGATAAATTCTTTATGGCGCTGCAGAAAAGATTCAGCTATGCTGCCTGATTCTTAAAGTTGGTAGATCGTTATCCGGGAAGATCAGCCTTTTAAACATTTATTTAATTGAAACCCGAACAGCTCTTTTATAAAAACAAATAGTTATGAATAAGAAAAATGTAACAACAGCACTGGCAGTAGCCATCATAGTTGGAAGTTTATTGAATTTGATCAACAGCTACGATGTTTTATTGGAAGGGAAATTTTCGGGTAGAAACACCATCAGGATCATATTAACCTACATCACTCCTTTTTGTGTTTCATTGTATTCTTCCGCGAAAGCCACCAGGCAAAACACGATTAATACCAACTGATATCAGTAATACAGTACCAAACAACTTTATTTTAAATTTTTTAACTGAATGAATATGATAAATGCAATTGAAAACGAAGCCGCTGTGTCCGGTGTGAGTGTGGAAAGAATAGCAGGAATAGGCAACAGCATTGAAATAAATAATGTAACAGTAAGTTTTAAAACTCCCAAAGGTATTTATACCGCTGTAAAAGACATTTCACTGGATGTAGCAAAGGGTGAAATCATCACCCTGATTGGGCATTCCGGTTGTGGCAAATCCACGCTGATGGGAACAATCAGCGGAATGGTAAAACCTACCGCCGGGGAAGTATTGGCAAATGGAATAGCGGTAAATAGCCCTGGCCCCGACAGGGGAATCGTTTTTCAAAATTACTCCCTGTTGCCATGGCTGACGGTTTATCGTAATATCTATGAGGCGGTCGATTCTGCTATAAAAGATAAATCATCCAAAGAGAAAAGGGAACTGGTAGAAAATAATCTGAAGATGGTAAAACTGTGGGAACACAAGGATAAACTTCCCGGCCAGTTATCCGGTGGAATGAAACAACGGGTAGCCATTGCCAGGGCATTCTCTATCAATCCATCTATTTTATTATTGGATGAACCCTTTGGTGCTTTGGATGCTTTGACAAAAAGCAGTATGCATATTGAATTGTTAAAACTCTGGAACCTTGATCACCGGGAGAAAACGATTGTAATGGTGACGCATGATATTGAAGAAGCGATCTTTTTATCAGACAGGGTGGTGGTAATGAACAATGGCCCTGCGGCTACCATAAAGGAAATAGTAGATGTACATATAGCAAGACCCAGAAATAAAAAAGAAATAGTGACAAAGATAGAGAGA
>JANPIJ010000195.1:0-11446 GCA_031424955.1 Ferruginibacter sp.
CAGGTATTTGACATTGTAGGTTTTACAGAAGCAAATGAAGATAACAAGCTATTGAGATATGCTATTGCAGGTGCAATTGGTGAATATCTTGATCATCTACCAAGTGAAAATGATAATGTGAGTCATGGGTTACAACAGCCAACAAAAATTAAAGGATAACATTTCAGCTATCAGGATAGCATTGGAATGGAAAGAGTACCAATCTCTTTCAAATAACCAGGTGCAGGCATTAAAACGCTATGCAGGTTTTGGCGGTTTGAAAACTGTGTTATATCCCAATGCCCCAAAAGAAGAATGGATAAAACTCAACGCATCAAAAGAGGATTTAAAACTATACCCACAAGTAAGGGAGCTGCACGAATTATTACAACAGCATTTCAATGAAAAAGAATACAAGTTGGTCATCGACTCCATCAAAAACAGCATACTGACTGCATTTTACACCCCAGAAATAGTTCCTAAAACCTTATTAAATGTTTTAAAAGAACAAGTTATTGAACCTAAACATATTTATGAACCCAGCAGTGGTGCCGGTGTATTTGTAACGGAAGCTGTACAAACATTTTCCGGATTAGAAGGAATCACTGCGGTGGAAAAAGATATTCTTTCGGGACGGGTATTGACTGCAATGGGCAGTTCAATATCCGTCCCTATTTCTGTTCAGGTAAGCGGTTTCGAAAACACATCCAATAATGAAAACGGAAAGTCTGATCTAATCATTAGCAATATTCCATTCGGAAACTTCCAGGTATTTGATGAAACGTATAAAGATGAGGCGTTAACAGGAAAAATACATAATTACTTTTTTGTAAAAGGGTTAGACAAAATAAAAGATGGTGGCTTACTTGCGTACATTACCACGGATTCTTTTTTAAATAGTCCTTCCAATCAAACTGCAAGAGAATATTTATTTAATCACGCGGATTTTATTAGCCTGAATGTAATGCCTGATAACCTGATGAAGGATACAGGAAATACAGAAGCCCCAAGCCATTTATTAATTGTTCAGAAAAATGAATCAAAAAAAATCCTTTCGGTAAATGAGCAATCACTGGTTGCTACAATTGAACAGGAAAATGAATTTGGGGAATACTCCGTCAATCACTATATCTCACAGCATCCGGAAATTATTCTTGGTGATGAAATTAAAGCAGGTACAAACCAGTATGGCAAAGCCAATCAAAGGATATGGCAAAACGGAGATATAAATTCCATTAAAGACAATTTAGCAGCAACAATAACTGATGGCATAAAAAATCATTTTAATAAAGAGGCATTTAGATTAAAGAATGTACAGGAGGATATTGATAAAGGCAGGCAACTGAATTACCGGCCAATGCCAGAGAATAAAGCAGATAATAACTCAGTTCAATTGGGTTTATTTGATACGGCCCCGGCTGTTAATATCAATATGGCCTCCGCATATATCAACAAATTAGATGCTGCAGTAGTTGACAGAAAAACAGCCTGGATTGGCAATATAATTAGGGCATCTGACAACCCTAACCATGAAGCATTTGTTTTGTTAGCTGCAAAATCAATTGCCCTTAAACAATACGTTTATAAACTCTATTCCAATACGGAAGAAATCAGTTTTCCAACCAAGTGGATGAATGCTCCGGCGATTCACCTGGAACTGAATGGACTGTCAAACAAACTGCAGGAATACAATCATCAATTTTATAATGAAGGGGAAGAGGTTTTCCAGCTAGCTTTTACTAATAAGAATGGGCAGTTAGATGCTTTGGAAAATCTCAATCCCTATCACAAGAATGGAACACTGGTAGTACACAATAACAAGGTTGGATTTGTTTCTTATATCAATTCTGAAAACGACAAGCCTGTATTTTTACCGGCTCTTTACGAAAAGAAAGACTTAGGTTTTTATCGGCAATACACCACTTTAAGGGATGGGTATTTATTGCTTGCTGATAAAGAAACAAGCGAAAATATTGAATATCCCCAGTTACGAAAAGAGTTGAATGACTCTTACGATGCTTTGGTAAAAGGTTATGGCATTTTAAATTCAACCATTAACCGTCAAAGGATATTAAAGGATGAAACTTTTGGATATATACTATTGGCATCGCTTGAAAGAAAGGATGGGGAGCAATATTTTAAAGCAGATATACTTAAGCAGTCTCTTATTCAAAAAAGGGAAATATTTCACTCTGGCAATCCTTTTGAAGCTTTAGCAAAAAGCCTGAACGATAAGGGAGTCGCGGATATTGATTTTATCGCATTCGCAACAGGACGTACTACTGATGAAACATTACAAGCATTAGGTAATCATATTTATTTAAACCCCGCAAATAATACATGGGAAACTGCAGATCAGTTCTTGAGCGGCAATGTAGTTATCAAACTTAATAATGCAAAACAAGAGACTGACAAAGAACCCGGTAATGTACAATTTCAAAGAAGTGTTGACGCGCTTGCAAAAATGCAGCCGGAGAAAATACCTTTTGAATTACTGGATTTTAATTTGGGGGAAAGATGGATTCCCAATGATTATTATAATCGTTTTGCCAGTCATCTTTTTGAAATAAATACGGAGGTAAGTTATTTTCGGTCTCTTGACACCTTCAAAGTCAAGGCGGAGAGTAACAATATCAAAATCAACCAGGAATATGCCGTAGTTACAAAAAGTGCTAAGACTAATTATGGCCATACATTACTTGAACACGCATTGGAGAACACAACACCATTTTATACTTACGAGGTTGATTTGGGCGATAAAACAATCAGGGTTCCGGATAACGATGCCATACAATTAGCTCACCAAAAAATTGAATCAATTCGGAACAACTTTACTGCCTGGTTGAAGGAATTACCAAAGCAGGATAAAGATTATTTAGAGGAACTCTATAACAATACCTTTAACTGTTATGTACTTCGGGAGTATGATGGTAGTCATTTACAGTTTCCGGGCCTAAATAAACAAAATCTTGGAATAGATGATCTATATGGCTCGCAAAAAAATGCGGCTTGGCGAATAATTCAAAACAGGGGTGCGTTGATAGACCATGAGGTCGGCCTCGGCAAAACCCTAACAATGATAGTTGCCGCTCATGAAATGAAACGCTTAGCCATTGTAAGTAAGCCAATGATCCTGGCGCTAAAGGCAAATGTAAATCAAATACGAGAAACTTATCGAAAGGCTTATCCGAATGCAAGGGTATTAGCTCCAGGAGAAAACGATTTTACTCCTTCTAAAAGAATAAGGTTATCCCATGAAATTAAAAACAATAATTGGGATTGTATTATTTTGACTCATGAACAATTTGGAAAAATACCACAAAGCCCGGAAATACAAAAAGATATATTCCAAACAGAATTGGATAATGTAGAAAGAGACCTGCATACACTGAAAGAGATGGGTGGAGAAATCTCGAAACGGATGCTAAAAGGCCTGGAAATACGTAAGAATAATTTAAATGTAAAGCTAAGTGCAATTCTCCATGATATTGAGCAAAAGAAGGATGCAGGCATCAATTTTAAAGACCTGGGCATCGACCATTTATTTGTTGACGAATCACATAAATATAAGAATTTGACATTTACCACAAGGCACGATAGAGTTGCAGGACTAGGTAATATGGAGGGTAGCCAGAAGGCATTAAACATGCTGTTTGCAGTAAGGACACTGCAGGAAAAATTCAACAGTGATTTGTGTGTAACTTTTTTATCAGGCACTCCCATTTCTAACAGTCTGACAGAGATGTACTTGCTATTCAAATATCTCCGGCCCAACGAAATGAAAAGACAGCAGATTGAAAATTTTGACGCATGGGCGGCCGTATTTGCCAGGAAAACAGTTGACTTTGAATTTTCTGTCACCAACCAAATTATAGCTAAAGAACGTTTTCGTCATTTCATTAAAGTGCCTGAACTTGCTTTATTTTATAATGAAATAACCGATTATAAAACAGCGAAACATATCAGGCTAGACAAACCTGTATTGGAGGAACAATTGATCAATATTCCTCCTACCCCGGACCAGCAGGAGTTTACAAAAAAACTGATGGCATTCGCAAAAACCGGTGATGGAGAATTAATAGGCAGGCGGCCTTTAACTAATGAAGAAGACAAAGGGCGGATGCTGATTGCAACTAACTATGCAAAAAAGATGGCAGCAGATATGCGCCTAATTGATCCATTTAAATATGAAGATCATCCCAATCACAAAGTGAATGTGTGTGCGGCTAAAGTTGCAGACCTATACCGGCAAAGCAATGAGCAGAAGGGAACCCAAATCATTTTCAGCGACATTGGCACACCAAAACCGAATGCCTTCAATATGTATGATGCTTTAAAAGAAAGGCTAGTAACCGACTTTTCAATACCCGCCAATCAAATAACTTTCATTCACGACTGGTCAGACAGGCAAAAGCCTGAACTGTTTAGAAAAATGAATAATGGCGAAATAAGGATTTTGTTGGGCAGCACCGAAAAGGCCGGAACTGGTTTAAATGTACAAAGTAAAATTATTGGGATGCACCATTTGGATATTCCCTGGAAGCCTTCAGAATTGGAGCAAAGAAATGGCCGCGGCGCACGACAGGGGAATATTTTGGCAAAAGAGAAATATGATAATAAGGTAAAGAATTACATCTATGCCGTTGAGCAGTCATTGGACAATTACAAATTTAACCTGCTTAAGAATAAGCAAACATTCATCAGCCAGATGAAGAATTGTGAACTTAATATAAGAACTATTGACGAAGGAGGGGTAGATGAAAAAAGCGGAATGAATTTTTCAGAATACATAGCCATTCTATCCGGAGATACTACATTACTGGAAAAAACAAAGATAGAAAAGAAGATTGCAATTTTGGAAAGCCTGCGTAATGCTCATCATAAAGAAGTTATTCGGGCCAGGTATAATTTGGAAAATTTACAAAAAGACAAAGAGACTACACAACAAACATTGAGTAAACTTACGCAAGATGAAAATAACTATAAAAGCCAGTTGAAATATGATAAAGAAGAAATTAAATTAAATCCAATACAATTGGATAGTTGCAACTCTTCTGATGCCGAAGCAATCGGTAATTTTCTTATTAAACTGTCGGCTACTTGGAAACCCGGTACCGGAAATCATGATACAATGAAGATTGGATGTCTTTATGATTTTGATCTATTCATTCACAGGCAGAAGGAGTCCTTCGCTGATAAAGGCTTACTTGAATACCGTTATCAGAACATTTATTATGCGCAAAGTAAAGAAACGGGCATGAAATATTCATGGAACCAGGGGCATATCAATATTGATAATCCAAAAATTGCAGCCAGGCATTTTCTTAATGCCATTGACCGGGCAGAAACACTAAAAGAAAAGTATAAAAAGAACCTGTTTGAAATAGAGCAAAATATTCCAATGTTGAAGCTGATAGTTTTAAAGCCATTTGAAAAAGAAGAAGTACTGGCTCAATTGAAAAAAGAGGCTTTAAGATTGGAGAGAGAAATTTCATTCAAAATTCAGGAGAATCAAATGAAACAGCAGCATCCACGAGAACAAAATATGGCTGATACAAAAGAAGCTCTTGTGATAAAAATGGATGCAAATAAGTTAAACCCTGAAAAAACTTTGGTACCTAAAAAAGAAAATATTTCGCGGAAAGAAAAAGGTCTAAGAGTATAAAAATATTAATATGAGTAACAGTGTATATCAAATCAACAAAGGCATTAACAAGCCCATAGAGTTTAAGGGGCTGAAGGCACAGTATATCTGGTACCTGGGTGGAGGGCTTGTTGCCTTGTTGATTTTATTTGCGATCATTTATATCTGCGGTGTGAATATTTTCATTTGCCTGGGGCTTGTAGTGTCGCTAGCCACTGCTCTATTTATGCATGTATACAAACTAAGCCGCACCTATGGAGAATATGGGTTAATGAAAAAAATAGCCAGGAAAGCTATTCCAAAAGTGATTAAAAGTTATTCAATCATCCGTCTAAAAAAACATCTGCTGCATGAAAAATCTATTTGACATATTGCCGTTATACGGTGCAGAGCATAATGCCATTTTATCGAAGATGGGTGATATTACCGTTGCTTTTAAAGTTCAATTACCCGAATTATTTACATTAAGCAATGATGAATATGAAGCCTTTCATCATTCATGGATAAAAGCCATTAAAGTGTTGCCTACTCATTCAATACTACATAAACAGGATTGGTTTACCGAAGCAAAATACCAGCCTGCTTTTATAAATGAAGACAATAGTTTTTTAAGCAGAAGCAGCGAAAGGTTTTTTAATGAACGGCCATATCTTGACCACGATTGCTATATTTTGCTTACAAAAAAACCCACCAATAGAAAACCATCTTCCTCTATATTTTCGAGTTTGTTACGACGCACCATTGTACCAGAAGAAATAATGCAGCCAAAGCACTACCATGATTTTATGAACCATGTCGGACAATTTGAAAAAATACTATCTGATAGCGGGTTTATTTCCATGTCTCGGTTGAAGGATCCTGAATTAATTGACTTGATTGTGCAATACCTGAATTTACAGACGGGTTCGGAAGTTCTCCGGGATATTGAATTTACTCCTGAATGGAAGATCGGTGAAAAATATTGCCAGCTTTATACAATGGCTGATGCGGAGTTTGTACCGGCTTTATGCGGATCAAGGATAAACTATGATAAATATTCCACGGACAAAACAAAATTTAGTATTGGTTTTGCATCACCCATTGGTCAACTACTCTCCTGTAATCATATTTACAACCAGTATGTATTCATAGAGGATGTTCAAAAAACTTTACAAAAACTGGAAAGTAAAAGATTAAGGCTTCTGTCTCTTTCAGCATACAGCCGGGAAAATGCCCTTGCCAAAGAAGCCACAGATAGCTTTTTGAATGAAGCAATCTCCGAACAGCGATTGCCTGTAAAAGCACATTTTAATCTATTGGCATGGACTGACAGTAAAGATGAACTGAAAGAAATTAGGAATTTATGTTCGGCTGCCCTTACACAACTAGATGCAACACCTAAGGTGGAAACAGAAGGATCCGCACAAATTTTTTGGGCCGGTATGCCTGGAAATGCCGCAGATTTTCCTATGAATGATACATTCGACACATTCTCACCACAAGCCTGTTGTTTCTTCAATTTAGAAACAAATTATCGGTCATCACTAAGTCCGATTGGGATCCGTCTTGGAGACAGATTATCAGGCAAACCGGTGCATGTGGATATTTCCGACGAGCCAATGGAGAAGGGAATCTGTACAAATCGCAATAAATTCATACTTGGGCCATCGGGCAGTGGAAAATCATTTTTCACTAACCATATGGTTCGTTCTTATTATGAAAAAGGCACACATATTGTATTGGTTGATGTCGGCCATTCCTACAAAGGGTTGTGCGACATGGTAAATGGCTATTATTTCACTTATTCCGAAACCAAACCAATAAAATTTAATCCATTTTACATTGGGGAAGGCGATGCCCTGGATACTGAGAAAAAGGAAAGTATTAAAACTCTTTTATTGGCTCTTTGGAAAAAAGATAACGAGACCTATAATCGTAGTGAGTATGTAGCTCTTTCCAATGCTTTACAGTTATACTTTGATAAGATTGCGAAAAGGGATATAATTTTTCCCTGTTTTGATTCATTTTATGAATTTTTGAAAGATGACTTTGTAAAAGTTTTAAAAGTTGACCATGTAAAAGATAAAGACTTCGATGTATCCAATTTTTTATATGTGCTGAGGCCGTACTATAAAGGGGGTGAATTTGATTACCTCTTAAATGCAAATGAAAATTTGGACTTATTGCAGCAACGTTTTATCGTATTTGAATTGGACAATATAAAAGACCATCCAATATTGTTTCCAGTAGTAACCATTATCATTATGGAAGTGTTCATTTCTAAAATGAGGAAATTAAAAGGCATACGAAAAATGATATTAATTGAGGAAGCCTGGAAAGCAATAGCAAAGGAAGGCATGGCAGAATACATAAAATACCTATTTAAGACAGTGAGAAAGTTTTTTGGCGAGGCCATTGTAGTAACACAGGAAGTAGAGGATATTATTTCATCGCCGGTAGTGAAACAGGCGATAATTAATAACAGTGACTGTAAAATTTTACTCGACCAGAGTAAGTATCAAAATAAGTTCGACCAGATACAGGAACTATTAGGATTAACTGAAAAGGAAAAAGCATTGGTACTTTCAATTAACAAAGCCAATGACCCTACAAAGAAGTATAAGGAAGTGTTTATATCATTAGGTGGTATATTGTCAAAAGTGTACCGTACAGAAGTTTCGTTGGAAGAATATCTCGCCTACACTACTGAAGAAAAGGAGAAAGTAAAATTAATGAACCATACCAAGAGTTTCGGCGGAGATATCGAGAAAGGTATTATTGCGATGGCAGAAGATATACGTAATCAATCAACCTAAAATAATATGTTATGAAAGCATCAATCATTTTCCGGATTTCGGTGTTAGTTCTTCTAACCGCTTGTAACAGCCAGACTGAAAGCGATATAATTAAAGAATTTATACCAGGTACTTATATTCGTTTTTCCCAGCATGAATATGGTAGCGAGAATGACACAGTGGTAATTACATTGCAGAATAAATCAGCCAATGAATTTAAGGTAGTACGGAAGTGGAAGTATGAAAGAATACTCGATGGAAAAGCCATAGAACCGGAATACAAAAATCTTACAACATCTGCCATCTACAATGAAAATACCAAAATGCTACGGGACGCAGAAACAGGAGAGAATTATTCATTTGATACCAAACAAAATGCAGTGTTTTCAGGAACTACCAAGTATCTAAAATTAAAATAAGTGAGTTATGAAAAAGGTAATGGCGATCGTGATTTTAGGAATGTGCTTGACGGTGTTGCCAACTCAACAAGCTAAGGCTGTAATACCCATCGTACAAATCATCAAAGCAGCCATAAAAAAAGTAATAAGGGCTATAGATTTACAGGTTCAGCGGCTGCAAAATAAAACCATCTGGCTACAGAATGCCCAAAAGACATTGGAGAATAAAATGTCGAAATTAAAGCTTGATGAAATTAGGGACTGGGTGGAGAAACAAAGAAAGCTATATGATAATTACTTTCAGGAGTTGAGGAAAGTAAAAGTGGCACTGGCAAATTATCACAGAGTAAAGGAAATTATTCAACGTCAGTTGCAGATTATCAATGAGTACAGAGCTGCATGGGCTTTGTTTCGGCAGGATAAAAACTTTACACCTGAAGAACTTGATTACATGCTTAAAACCTATAATGGAATGCTCAATGAAAGCCTGAAAAGTATTGACCAGCTTTTCCTGGTAATAAATTCCTTTACTACTACTATGAGCGACGCAAAAAGGATGGAAATAACAAACACTGTTTCTGATAACCTACAACAACAGATTGTGGACCTGAAAACATTCAACAATCAAAATAAATTGGTTTCCTTTCAAAGGGCATCGGAAAAGGGTGAAATTGAGTACGTTAAAAGGTTATATGGATTATCCCGTTAATTTATAGATCATTTGTGAGTAAGAAAATACGTGTATATGAAAAAGATGATGGTGGTTATGGCAACATGTTTTCTTGTTTCCAATTCAATAAATGCCCAAACATGGCAGGAATGGTTTCAACAGAAGAAGACACAAAAAAAATACCTGCTCCAACAGATAGCGGCATTGAAGATTTACCTAAATTATGCAAAGAAAGGCTATGATATTGCCAATAAGGGCATCACTATTGTACGAAACATCAAGAAGGGTGATTTCAATCTGCACCAGGATTTCTTTGGATCATTAAAAATTGTAAATCCGAAAATAAAAAAATATCTAAAACTAGCAGATATAATAGCGTATCAGACCTGGATTATTAAACGTTCGAGACACACCCTTCAGGCAATACAGGCAAGCAAGCAATTTACTACAGTTGAATTGGATTATTGTGAGAAGGTATTTGATAACCTGCTGGAGGAGTGTGTTACAAATATAGATGAATTGTTCCTGGTGATCACTTCCAACGTACTTATAATGAAGGATAATGAAAGGATAAAACGGTTGGATAAAATTTACAATGATATGCAGGATAAATATGCTTTCTGTTCATCTTACAGCGATGAAATGAACTTGTTGGTCGACCAGCGATTGGCGGGTCAAGTTGAAATTAAATATTCGAAAATAATAAATGGATTAAAATGAAAAAGATTATTGTGATTTTGGCAATGTGGATTTTTATTCTTCCTGTTAAAGCTCAAAGCTTTGAAATACAACAATTGTTATTGAATTTGGAGAAACTCTCCCAATTTAAAAAAATATTGCAGAATATGTATGATGGGTATAAGATATTAAATAAAGGATATACCGCAGTAAAAGATATTTCACAAGGCAACTTCAATCTGCACAACACATTTTTGGATGCGCTTTTTGAAGTTAGCCCGGCAGTCAGGAAATACAAAAGAATTACTGATATTATTAGTTACCAGGTTAGGATTGTAAAAGAATATAAAGCAGCTTATAATCAATTTAAAGGTGACAAACAATTTACTGTTCAGGAAATTGAATATATAGGAAATGTTTATAAGAATCTTTTTGACCAAAGCCTAAAAAGTCTTGATGAATTAGCAATGGTGATTACCGCCCGAAAACTAAGAATGAGTGATGATGAACGATTGCAGGCCATTGACAGTATTTACGCTTCAATCGAAGACCAGTATTCTTTCCTGAGAGATTTCAATGGAAATACAGCAATGCTTTCATTACAACGTAAATCTGAAAGAGCCGAAGTTCAAATGTCAAGAAAAATAAATGGCTTCTAGTAGTAACAGCTTTTAGGTGATTTAAAAAATGTGAGTATGAAAATGTGTGTTAGAATAACTTGTCTCTCAATCATTGTATTGTCGGTACCCCAGGTGGCCGATGCCCAAGTTGGCCTTACCGGAAAGATTAGAAGTCTGCAAGATGTGCTGGAACAATTGTATGATGACATGATGCCGCTTTGCGGACAACTTATCGATGTAGGTCGAGGAATTGCGGCTTTTGCTGCAACATGGTACATTGCTTCAAGAGTATGGGGGCATATTGCAAGAGCAGAACCTGTTGATTTTTATCCCTTATTCCGTCCATTTGTATTGGGCTTCGCCATACTAATATTTCCTTCCGTAATTGCGATGATTAATGGTGTAATGAAACCTACTGTTACGGCTACGGCAGGCTTGGTACAGAACTCCGAAAAAGCTATTGTTCAGTTACTGACAATGAAAGAAGAAGCTATTAAGAAAACGGCTTACTGGCAAATGTATGTAGGGCCCACAGGAGCAGGTGATCAGGATAAATGGTACAAGTATCACTATGGCGACAAAAGTCAAGGCTTCATTGCCGGTGTGGGCAACGATATAAAATTTGCATTTGCGAAGTTTTCGTACAATTTCCGTAATTCCATTAAACAATGGATGAGTGAAGT
>JANPIJ010000196.1:0-12002 GCA_031424955.1 Ferruginibacter sp.
TAACGTTCATAACTTAGCTTTTCAATTTCGGTTTCGCTGATCTTGAGAAATAGAGAGGGCATATTTTGTGATTTGGTCATTACAAATTTGCCCCTCTTTTTTGAATTTTCAATTCACCCTTTTATCCCTTGCAAAGTATAAATACAAACCAAAAGAGATCACAAAAAGCAAAGCAGTATATAAGCCTTTAACCAATGCGTATTGTTTCTGGAAAAAAAACCAACATAAAAAAAATAGTAAAGTCGTTGAAAGAAGGGTAATAATCTTTAACGATTTGAGAAAACTTCTACACCGACTATATATGATATTTAGTAGAATAAGTTGAAAGGCAGCACAAGCAATAATAAGAATGTGCATCGAGGTTGAGTGCTGGATTGAATAACAAAAAATCCAAAAAGGCAAGAGTGATATAGTACGGTGTGCAAAAAATAAGTGTGTGCTAAAAAAACTGTTTTTCAGAATTTCCTCTTTACTTGTTATATTGTTTTTTTTATCTCTAAGTTCAAATAGAAACGCAGGTATAAGCCACATGCAAATGGAATAATTTATGATTGTGAGTGTTGTAAAAACAATTCTACCAAAGCCAAAAAGGCTTTCCGGCTCAAAAAAACTAACGACCATATCCCTCCCCTGAGACATGCCAGTGACAATTAAAAGAAATAACACCACCAAACTAATCTCAATAAACGCATCCTCCAAAATTGCCCCTACAAGAGTTGGTGAAATGAATAAGATTTTTTTTAAGTAGGAATTTGTTGGGTCGAATCCTAATCGTTCATATTCATTTATAACATGTGCTTTGAACCCATGATCTAACAAATCTCTTTTCATTATTACTGTTTTTAAAATAAAAGATACAATCTATCTTTTCAACTCAATGGAAAACCGCATTCTGCTATATCCTATGATTTCAGATTCGTATTGAAAGTTTTTTTAGCGATTTAAAAGGAATATATAGAAGAAGAAAAAGTTTACTTAATCTGTCTTTTCAGTTATGGTAAACCCTTCATTTTTTGCACCTATTATTTTTATTTTACGGCTATTGCCATCAAAATCCTTGGCATAATATCCTTCAAGCCTTCCTTTTATATCAAATGTCAGGTCAATTAATGCTTTGTCAATTATTAATGATTTACAGTTGATAGTAACTTTTCCCGTTACTTTAATTGTAGTGACCGTATTTTTTATTATCAATGTTTTACAAGTAATAATTGTACCATCAAGTATAATGGTAGCGTCAGTAAGATTGATAGTTCCATCAAATGTTACAGGAGCGCCACTCGAAGTGCTGCTGCCCAAATCCATTTCCTGAGCTTTCAACGAAGGAGCGTAGGTTAGTAGTATTATTATTAAGATGACAATTATTTTTTTCATGTTTCAATTTTTTCTTATTGAGTAATTAAGTTAATGCTTTTGCAACTATTGGTTGTTACTATTAGACGCCGGCGAAAACAGACTTGTAATAATTTTTACATCCACCTTAGCCCCAAAGCTGAAACCAGTTTTCCAATTTTGATCTTTATAAAGGTTAAAGGTTTCTTCAGTTGTAGGCGTTTTAGAAAATTCAAAGTTTTGCAGTTTATGATCGTTATCAAACGTGTTTACTTTCCCATAATGTACGCCAATAAAGAACGCACCGCCCCGTACTATTTCCCAGTTTACGCCTACAAAAAGATTTTCTAAGGTTTTATCAGTAAAGCCCACACCAATGGCAGGATAAATCCTTTCAATAAGTGAATGATCATCTAAATAATTGCGACCGCTTAGTTTGTACGCCGGCACATTTCTTTTTTTTACATATTTTTTCCATAAAAGCACTGGCGAAGTGTAAAACGTGGCCATTAGCGTAACCACTCCTCTATTGCCGTTAATACCTTCTTTTACTACTTTCTGTGTTGGATCATCTGGAGATTGTATTAGCTGATAATCAGGATTTTTCAGATTAGACCGTACCAGGCCCACATCCATGGACACATGATAGCGTGGTGTCATTTTAATAGTGAAAGTGCCAAGCTTAAGTTTATCAAAATTGTAAATAGTATCCTTATTTACAAGTACCCTGAATAGTTCAAATTCAATATCATCAGTAGAAGTGCTTAAAACAATTTCCTGGTCTACCCATAGGTATTTAATAGGGTCTTGTTTCTTAGTTTTTTTTATTGGTTGAGTACCTGATGCCAATACGTTGCCCGCCCCTAAAAGGGTTCTTATGTCTGCGTTTTGTATAGTGAGTTGGGGATTAAATCCACTTTTTGATTCATTTACAGCATATATCAAGTTTCGGCCGCCCGCTGGTGCCAGGTATATTACATGAACCACATATTGGCGTTCGGGAACGCCCTGAGGTATTGTTGAGAAGATATTATTGCCATACTGGTCAACAAAAATGTGGGTAATATCGTTACCAATGTTTCTTGAATTACTTGCTTGTGTAGCAACAAGACCTAGCCTTGTAGTTTTTAATTTGTAATTATCTCCAATAAATGTGGAGATATTTTCTTTGGGAAAATCTATTTTAACTTCATCCCCGCTGTCGTCTTCTTGTAGCTTATCCCATTTAATCATAATAGTTTGCAGATCAAGTACTTTTCCTGTTTGTAATTTTACCTGTATTTTAAAACTTTTTTTATCCGTTTTGTTTTCGATCGCTTTTTGAATGGCTCCTGTAATGTCAAAATAAGAGTCAGAACCGTCGGTAGTTATTTCTGTTCCATTTGCTAAGGCTACCGTAATTTTTGCAGGAATATTTATTACTTCAATTTTTATTTTATCATCTCCTTCTTTCTTAAATTTTTCAACGTCTTTTTTTTCCAATATAATTGGATCGGGGTTCGCCATGCCTTTAACAGGTACTTTATTGTTCAGGTCAATTTTATGTATTGGCAAATCCTGAGCCTTAATAGAATTGAATAAGAAACCCAACGCGATAGTTAAAATTGCCTTTTTCATGTTACTTTTATTTTAATTGGAAATTGTTATCTGTCAAGTAATCTTCAACCGGAAGAACATAGGAAAATTCATTGCTATCCCCTACAAGTAAGCCCACCACTTCATTTTTTGAATTAATGACTATGGCACCAGAATCGCCTCCGTCACTAAATAATTCTACCTCGATCAACCCCTGGATGAATTCGGTTTTGTCATTTAGATAATGAATTGTTTGCGATGCCGAATGGCTTGTAATAACGCCGTGGCTTCTTCCTGACGTTCTACCGCACAAGGTCAATGCGTCGCCTTCATTTTTTGGAAAAACAAAGCCATATCCTTTTGGCGTAACCTTAAGAGTTGAGCCCCCGTTTTCTATTTTGATTCCCTCTTTTACTTTTGCAATGGCAAAATCACTTACAATATTCAACTCGCCTTTAACTACGTGCGCTATAAGGTTTGTACCGTCATCTTCTTCAGATGCACACATAAGTGGCGCTGTATTTCCGTCTCCATCGAAACTTCGAATATCATCTGCAAGCTCCGGAGCACAGAAAACATGATAGCAACTAACTATATAGTCTGTATTTGGTTCGTTCACTTTTTTAACAACCAATCCTATAGAGCCTGTGGTAAAATCATCTTGTCGTGATATGCTGTTTCCAAGAGGAAATGGCATCTTATTTTTTGCTATTGATGCGCTGCTCCCTCTAGTAATTTTTTCTTCGACTACATCCGTAAGTATCTTATATCTTACTCCACTTTGTGAGTTATAAATGAGGTACACAGGTATGCTGCCATAATTCATGTTTTCAACCTTTTTGGTTACTTTAAAAATGAGTGCCGCATTATTTGTTTCCTTACCATTTTTGATTTTATTTCTTACACTCAACCCAGTTACATAAGGAAATGATTCGACCCATTCTTTTCCCTTCTCTTTCAGTGCTTCAGTAATTATGTTAACATCCGCAAAGGGCAGCCGTGAGTCACGTTTCGTATTATCTGTCACTGTTCCATCTTTTGTTTCTTGCGCTTCTTGAACATTTGCTACTGCCATCTTACTCTCAAAAAAACTTTGTGTGGCTTTAGCGCCAAATATAAAAGCAATAATTCCCATCCACCATTGATCCAGGCCAATCTGTTTTAAAGATGTAATACCTTGTGCCCATCCTATTTTAAGCAATAGCATACATATAACATTAGTCATCATAAAGACTGTTATCCGCATGGTGCTTAATCCTTTATTCTGATCTTTGAATAGAGAAGGGAAAGAAAAAGAAAAACCCAGCATTGTAATAAAAAAAGAGATAGCAATAAAAGAAGGAAGTATTTCCCCCGGTTTAATAAAAGAACTTACCATGAATGCTAATACTCCCGAGAACAACAACCAAAAACCAATTATCTGAAGCATTGACAGTTTCCCTTCATTCTTTTTAAATATATCTCTTGTCATAACTAATTATTTATCGCATACTCCGTATACCCGTTTCTGCTCACGCGTAATATTAAAGTGATATAAAGATTGAAAAAGATTATATGTCAGAAAAGAGGTAAAAGCCCTTTTTCTTATCAGGGAAAACCCTGATAATTTTCATGGAAAAACTGGTAACTTAATAATTTAACTTTGACAAATGACTAAAATTGCACTTGTTGATGATCATAAAATATTCAGTGATTCTTTGGCAAGTCTTATCAATAACTTTGAGGGCCTGTCTGTGTGCTGGACGGCACAGGATGGCAGAAGTGCTATTCAATTGATGCAACAAAAAGACAAGGTGCCGGATATTATATTGCTCGATATTGTGATGCCGGGAATGAGTGGCCTTGAAGTGGCGAAATGGATTTTTGAGAATAAAAAAGAAATTAAAGTGCTGGCACTTACGATGGAAGAGGACGATACCAGTGTAATACAGATGCTGCAATATGGTGTAAAGGGATACCTATTGAAAAGCATTGGTGCAGAAGAATTGCAAATTGCGTTGCAACAAGTTGTCAAATATGGCTATTACTATACGCCAATCATTACCAGCAATATCCATAAACATGTAGAGAAAAAAATACAGTTGGGGAATGCCCCTGAAATTACGGACCGGGAGAAAGAATTGCTGAACAACCTCTGTTCTGAAATGTCTTATGCCGAAATTTCAAAAAAAATGTTCCTCAGTGAATCAACGGTTGATACCTATCGTGCAAGACTTTTTGAAAAGTTCGATGTTAAAAATAGGATTGGCCTGATATTAAAAGCTGTTAACATGGGCCTCGTTAAATTGTAATGGTATTTCAATTTTGATTGAAGTCCCTTTATCTTTTTCGGATAATAGCTGAAATTTCCCCTTTAAATATGTTACCCTGCTCTCCGCACTTTGCAGACCTAAAGTAGTTTCCTGGCCGACACCGGCATGCTTAAATCCCTGTCCGTTGTCAACAATACTTAAAAAAATCATTTGACAACTGGCCGTAATATTAACCACTATTCGCCTTGCATTACTGTGTCTTGCTGCATTCAATACCAATTCACAAATGATTCGGTAAAGATTGGTTTGAAGATCTATACTCAGGGTAGATTCTACCTGGTGATAAAAGGTGATTTCTTTGTTATACAGATGTTGAATAGATTCAAGGTATTCTTTAAGCGTATTGATCAGGCCATTTGATGAGAGCCCCTTAGGTATCAGGTTGTGGGCTATGTTGCGTATTTCAGCTATGGAATCATCAATGATGGATTCGGTCTTTACTACCACCCCATTCAATAAGGCGGGATCTTTTGTATTTACGATTCGACCAAAATTTATTTTAAGCGCCGCCAGCAATGGCCCAATATTATCGTGAAGATCAGCAGCAATTCTTTTGCGTTCATGCTCCTGTACAGTTACCAGTTGTTTCAATGTCTCCGTCTGTTCCTGCTCCAATGCCAGTACCTTTTTTCCCTTCTGTTTCATTTCTTCCAGTAAACCAAAGAATAACCCAAATGCCATGATGATCATTTCAAGCAGACTTCCAACAGTCATCCCGTGTTCGTTGATAAAGAAACTACTGATATAACCGGCAGTTGCAATTAATTGTACCAATGCGGTAATCGAAATGGCCAGCATCGCAGTTGAAAAAATTCTCGCTGTCAGGTTGGTGCCAAAAAGAAATACCGGTATAAATACCACCAGTAAAATGGAAGCAACTAAACCGATGTGCCATAACGCTACCAACAAGTACTTTAAATTGACATCGAGGCCGGGGAAAAGAAATAAAAACATCCCGCCAATGAGTACAAACAAACCATACAGCATTGATTTAACTATTCTTTGAATCCAGCGATGGCTTCGCAGCCCTTGCTGAAATACCAAGTGCAATACCAATATGAGAAAAAAACATGCGCCCAGACTGCTCAAGGGTTTGATGATTTTATTGATAACAGGAAGCTGGGGATATAGTAGTGGAAAAATCCTTCCATAATGGGAAAGCACCCATCCGCTAAAGCAAATTACATAACCCAGGTAAGCTACAAATTTCATTTTTTTAAAAAGGAAAACTGCTACCAGTAGTACTGCCAAAATCATACAAACAATTCCTCCATAAAATAAGACAACCCGGTCATAATCCTGGTATTTTAGCTGGAGCGCCTCTTTATCCAAAACTTCGTACCTGACATTAATATTTTCCTGGATGGCCTTTAATGCAACCAGGTAAAAGGATGGATTTTTGCCTACTTCAACAGCTGCAGTATGCCAGTTGTAGATTTTATTTTCATACGCAACAAGGTCGCCTCCCCGGTAAAGCAACATACTTTTTCCTTTTGAAAAAATCCTGTAAATTTCTACAATGTCAATGCTTGTATTGTCTATAGAAAGATATTCAGCTCCGCTGCTTTTTTCAGCATTGAGTTTTAAAAGTATGTAATGATATTCACTACCTGTCAGGCCAAAATTAATACGGTTGTCGACAAATTTGGAAAAATGAATTGAGGATAAATCCAACAACTCTATTGTTTTGGCAGGATTGAAATTACCTGCAATTATTGTTGCACTGTCATTGACAGCTGAAGGCTGTGCCCTGGCTCTATAGATGGTTGAAAACAGAAAAATTAAAATATAGATGCATAGTATTTTTGCTGAACTGAAAAGCTTGTTATCAGGGGGTATCATAATTAATTAAATGAAGGATTTAACTGACTTCAAATTAATTATGGTTTGAGAGGGTTCTTTCAAAAAAATAGTGGACTTTGTTGGTTTTGTATTAAATAACTGCCGTGGTTAATTCACAAAGAATTTTTCGCCGAATATCACTCCTTGCAAACCACTTGATAAAATCCAGATATTAAATAAACATTTTGTAAAATAACTACATACATTAAGATTTAAAAGAATTTCATAGAATATATTTTTTAAAATCGATTACAGATAAGAATATGGTTTAGTATACCAACCTTCGTATTCATGATAACAGCAAATTTTTCATCATTGATTTTATTTGGCATTCTTTCAGCATACTTTCCAGATTCAAATTTATGCCAATGGCTGCCGCAGTCAATAGCTGGTTGCCCATTCTCATGCGTGGTCTTTCTGCACAGGGATAAGGCTGTAAGTTTGATTTCTCCAAATGGCATTCTTTCCATGATGTTAACGCATATTTTTAAAATAAACTGACTGGGTTTAGTTTAAGAAAATCCTGCCATGGCAGCCCTGCATTTCCAATAAGTAAAACTTTATCAGGATTGAATTTTTTTTTAAAAGCAGTCATCCCCGAAGTTGAACCGGCAGCGCCACTCTTTACCTCCAGGCCAATTACTTTTCCCTTTCGTTCAATAACAAAATCTACTTCTTCATTCCGTTCTCTCCAGTAATGTATATTGAATTTTTCGGTGAGAGAATGATTTACGAGGTGTGCACCAATAGCAGATTCAACCATGCGGCCCCATTCATCAGGTTTGGCAAGTGTATCTTTAAACAGATCATTCCTTTGTGCGCTTATTAAGGCGGTATTATGCACCTGAAATTTAGGGCTGGAGGATCGTTGACGGATTACATCCGGTGCATATTTTTCAATACCTGCCAGTAAACCGGCCGTATCCAGTAATTCAAGATAATGAGACAAGGTAGTTGTATTTCCTGCATCCTGTAATTGGCCGAGTACTTTTGTATAAGAAAGTATTTGTCCTGAATACAAACAGCCTAATTCAAAAAGGCGTTTCATCAAGGCGGGTTTATCAACACGGGTGAGCATAAGAATATCTTTTGAAATACTTGTCTCGATCAGCGAATTGGTTACGTATGTTTTCCATCGCTCTTCATCATCAATCAACGTGGCAGCGCCAGGATAACCACCAAACCATACATATTGGTTTACATCCCATCCAAAAGCCTGCTGTATTTCATCAAAAGACCAGTGCCCCATATAAGTGCTTTCAAATCTGCCGGCCAGCGATTCGGTAAGTCCTTGTTGCAATAACAACCTGGATGACCCCAGCAGGATTACTTTCAGGTGTAAATTGTTTCTTGTATCGGTATCCCATAACAGTTTTACAGTTTCACTCCAGTTATCAATTTTTTGTATTTCGTCAATTACCAATAAAAATCCTGCCCTTTTATCCTGGGCCAATTTTATGCGGGCAGCTTCCCATTGCTGTTCTAACCAGGTGGCATTGCCGGCGGCTACGGAGTCCGCAGAAACAAAAAGATAACCGATCTTTACCTGGGCAGCCAATTGTGTCACTAAGGTCGTTTTACCCACTTGCCGGGGCCCCATAATTACCTGCACAAACCTTCTTGGCTCCTGCATTCTTTTTATAAGTCCCTGTAAATGATGGCGTTCAAACATATTTTACAATTTACTCAATGTAGTGAGTAAAATTACTCAAAACTATTAGTAAACCAAAGAATTTCGGAGAAACAGTTCAAATTGTTACGAAGCAGATCAAAAAATTCTTCCAATTATCAACAAAGGAGGGATCATACCAGTAGAATTTCAACTGACACATGCAATGGCAAGCACCATGTTATTGGTGTCCTAAAAATAGCAATGGTGATTTATTCTTTTATAGATATTTAATTAATCAGAAAGCTAAGCAAACATTACCCTTTAAGCCTTGAATTCTACTTAGCCTATTTTCTCACCACCAATCCCACCAACCCCGGATCCCCCATCATACGCTCCATCTCTGAACTCACCAAATCCTCCACATCCTGTTTAATCTGCAAATAATTTCGTTGCACCATGCTACTATTTACAGTCCGAATAACGGGCAAGGGTTTATAGTTATCTTGTTCTTTTTTCAGATCACGATGGTCATTCTGTATCTCACAATGAAAAGCCTTCAACTCAATTTTACAATCTGGATCATCTGCCACCATTCCAACAAACTCACCAGAACTGAGTGCTGCAATTTTTGAAGCAGGAATGGCGCTTTCCAATTGTTTTGACCGGCTAATAGAAGTATCCATCCGGTTAATTGAAAAACTAGCCCTGTCCTGCATAATTTTTCCGAATCTTTCGGATAATTGTTTAGCAGTGTCACCGGTCACCTGGCCGCTGATTACATTGCCTGTAATATTCATGATCACATCTGCCTGGTCTTTACCATAGTCTTTTTTCAATTGGCTAAAATCCTGCACTCCCAAATAGGTGGCAACTTTATTACTTCTGGCGGTAGCGATCAGGCTGTCTATATTATTCAGGTAGATAGTGGGAAATTCATCGAATACCAGGCTGCTTTTCAGCTTGCCTTTTTTGTTCACCAGCTTCACCAGGCGGTTAACGTATAAGGACAATACAGCTCCATATATTTGTATCTTCTGCGGGTTGTTACCGACACATAGAATTTTTGGCGCTTTCGGATCATTAATATCAAGGCTAAAATCATTACCTGAAAGCACATAGTATAATTGGGGTGAAGCCAACCTGGCCATTGCCACTTTACCAGAAGCGATTTGCCCCTCCAGTTGTTCCATCACATCATGCAGGTATGCATTAACAAAAGGATTGATCAGTACTTCGATTTCTTTTTCTGTTCGCAGGATAGAAAATAGCTTATCGTATTCCACCTGCATGAGTTCTATCACATGTGGCAGCGTACAAAATTCACCATCCTGGTATTTGCGCAGGAACCAGATAATAGCTGTTAAAAAATTGATAGGCGATTCCACAAAGAAATCCCCCTGCCGTTTGATCCATTCCCTGTTGAGCCCCATTAAAATAGTCCGGGCTGATTCGGCTGCATCTGTTATATCCAGCATATTTTCCTTATCCAATGGATTGCATCGGTGGCTTCTTGTCAGGTCATCAAAATTAATCACATAAAACTCCGGTGCTATTGGATACCGGTGTCTGTTCTTTAGAAAATGATTGTATGTTATCACGGACAGATCGTCAAATTTGAAATCATATACAAACATGGAAAAACCTTTCGACAAATGTTGGGTTATCAGGTGGCGGATAACAAAATAACTTTTCCCTGAGCCGGGAGAACCGCACACCAAAATTGACCGAAAAGGATTGATAATATTGATCCAGCTTTTACGGGTTTTGCCTTTTAAATGATACTTCGCCGGAAGGTTTATAGAGTACTCGTTTTCGAGCAACCGCTCTTCCTGCGGAAAGCTTTCATTTTCTTTATTGAAAATATCTTTGTTGTTAAATCGCATCCGGATAATGCGGGATAGAAATGTACCGCCTGTCAGTATCAACAAATACCCTGTTACTGTTGATCCAATATAAGTAATCGCAATGGTTTGCTTATCTACCTTCAAAAACAATGATAAATAACTGACAAAATAAAGTACCAGGCCAGTAATAATATATGCAAATGCAGTTTTGAAATTCAACTTTTCATCCCGCTTGCCTTTAGCACCGAATAACGAGATGCACAGGAACCCCAATGCGATTAATTTGGACGTGATAAAATGGTCAAATAAACCCGTTCTCATAATATTACCCATTAGGCGAGTTGTTAGATCCATACTCAATCCCCAGGTTTCAAAAACCCGGAAACAATAATAGTAAAAATGCAGGGCCAGTATAGCAATACTTATGAGCCTGGTCATATCAAGAATTTTTCTTAACCCCTGTTCGTTCTCCCCGGTTTGCATACAATAATTTTTAACTGATTAAATTGATAGGCGTTTCTTTTTTCTCTTCTTTCTCTTTAACAATTGTAGTGGCACATAATCAATGGACTTTGTCGGTGCCGTTACTGATTCCAACAACTTCCCTGCTTTCTCCTGCTCCTCTTGTTGACCTACTTTAAGATTCTTTTGGAGTAGAGAAGTACTCTCCACTTTCGGATGCATTCCTTTAAAATCTGTCGGCTTTAACTGATTACCATCCAAGCATTTTTCAAGTATTGCTTTGGCACTATATTTTATACCAAGATCACTACCATTGAATACACATTTCGTTTTATGATCTATATAGGTGATACCATATATTACATCTTCTTTTCCTTTACGAAGGATGGTACTGATACTTTCCTTCGCTAATGCTTTAATAAAATCGTCTAAACCGGCCGGCTGTTTGTTCAATATCCAGTCAATAGTGGTTTGTAATCTTTTACGATATGGTGTCCTTTGCAATTCATTATCTGTAAAGTTTTTTTCGAGATTAGCTAGTGTCGGTTTCATATAAAAGGAACTGGCCTTAATTGGTTTGCCAACTTTAATTCCTGCATCATCCAGCACCCGGAAGGTTAAACCCTTATTCTGAAATATTCTTGAATTCTCATTGCCTCTATCTGCTGCTACATTGTACAATTTTAAAATGGCATTTAATTCGGGTAGTGAAGTGTATTTGTACTGATTTAGTACCGCTAATAATACATTGGAGATTGCCAGTTTTGTTTCCGATTTTCCATAGTATAGTTTTTGTGCATTAAGCGGTACCAATTTTATTGCATCGGTTAAATTTTTACTTTCCGCTTTCACAAGATTGAAATCCATTTCAATTTCTTTGCGGGCTTTTTCGGATTGATTTCGTCCGAGATTGTGCATTGAAATCCGGTTACCATCTCTCTCGATATTGGTGCTCACAATATGTATATGTGGGTGACCGGCATCATGGTGACGATAGACCAGGAAAGGCTGATTTCCAAAACC
>JANPIJ010000197.1:0-7440 GCA_031424955.1 Ferruginibacter sp.
ACAAAAAAAGGCTTTTCTGCTCTTGAGATGCAGCGCTTATTAGGTCACAGTCGCTACGAATCCATTTGGCTTATGATGCACAAAATAAGGGTAATGATGGGAGCCAGAGATGAGAAGTATAAGCTGGATAAGTTTATTGAAATGGACGAGGGCTATTTCCCGGCTTATCGAAAAAAAGAAAGCAATGATGGCTTGGTATCAGTGCCAGCAAAGGAAATGGACAGAAATGTAACCGCGATAGTTGCTGTTTCTGCAACACCTTTACCTAATGCTGAATGCAAAGAAGGAGGACGGCCAAACTCCATTCCTCACTATATTAAAATTAACGTAGTAGAATCTATCTCTAAAATTGATATTGTATATGAGGCTAAACAAATGGTCTCAAAAAATGCTGCCGTTATGACTGATGGAAAAACGAGCTATAGAGTATTGGACAATATTGCCAAAAAACACAAGGCAGTGATTGTAAAAGATAAGAAAGAAGTCACTCAAATATTCCCATGGGTGCATATTGCAATTAGCAATGTGAAAAAGAAAATATTGGGTTTGCATCATAGTGTAAAAGATACCTACATGCAAAATTATCTAAATGAATTTTGTTATAAATTTAATAGAAGAAAACATGGTAGAAAGTTATTTCATAGCTTCCTAAACGTGGCAACTTCTTATTCATGGTATGCTCAATGCACCTAATAGCGGATAGTCATTAAAATAAGATAATATAACTTGTATTAAACGTGCCCTGAAAATTCGGGGCATTTTTATTTAAACGCAACTACAAACCATTAACTACAAACTTTAATTACCTTTGCACACTTAAATTATAATTATGGGAATGGATAGAAATACAGTGATTGGATTTGTGCTGATTGGTATGCTTTTAATCGGTATGTTTTATTTTAACAGCAAGGACAACCAGGCCTACCTGGCCGAACAAAAAAGAATATCAGATTCTATAGGTAAGACAAGGCCCAAAATAGATACAATTGCTTTATTACGAGATTCTTTAACTGCGGATACAATGCGTAAGAGGCAATCAGCCGGTGGCTTTCAGGCTACTTTGAACCAACCTGAGCAATTGACAGTTTTAGAGAATGAGGTAGTTAAGGTGACATTTACAAATAAGGGAGCTCAGCCTAAGAAAGTAGAATTAAAAAAATATAAAACCCATGATGGGAAGCCGGTTATTTTACAAGACGGCACATTTAATAAAATAACTTACAAAATTAAATCAGGAAGTCAGGAAACTGCTGAAACCGGCGATTTGACATTTACTGCAGCTCCGGTTGTAATCAATGCCGACAAAAGCCAAACTATTTATTTTAATGTAAAGGATTCGGCTGGGCTGGAAGAAATAACTCACCAATACACCATGCGCCCCAATGATTATTTAATTGATTTTTCAATTAACATGGAAGGTGCTGATAAACTGGTAACCCAAAATTCCATTAATTTATTGTGGCAAACTCAGACTCAACGAGTAGAGAAAGATATCACCTACGAAAAACAGCAAACACATGTTTGCCAGGTAAGCGGGGGAAGTTATGATTTTGAAATGCTAGGTTCCGGCGATGATAAAAAGTTTGAGAAGCCGGTGGATTGGGTTGCTGTGAAGCAACAGTTTTTTATAACGACGTTAATTAATAAAAATAAATTCACTGATGCGGAAGTTAAATGGATTGTACCTGTGGATACTGCATTGAATATTTTGGCACAAACCGTTGCAAATTTCAGGGTGACTGTCCCGACAGGAAAATCGCCTCAAATCCCCTTGCAATTATATTATGGCCCCAGTGATTACAATGTATTGAAAACCTTCAATAACCAAATGGAGAATATCGTACCTTATGGAAGTGGTGTATTTGCATTTGTGAAATATATAAACCGCCATTTTCTGTTGCCTGTATTTGATATGCTTCGAAAGAATGTTGCCAGTATGGGAATTGTAATTTTATTGTTAACACTTTTTATTCGTTTACTTACTTCTCCTATCCTTTATAAAAGTTATGTTAGCGGTGCTAAAATGAAGGCGCTCAAGCCGGAAATTGATAAGCTTAAAGACAAACATGGTGAAGATAAACAGGCATTTAGTATGGATCAAATGAAGCTTTGGAAATCAGCAGGAGTAAGCCCATTGGGAGGTTGTTTACCAGCGCTGTTACAAATCCCTATCTTCATGTCGTTGTATTATTTCTTTCAAAGTAATATTTCTTTGCGGGGTGAAAATTTTCTTTGGGCAAAAGATCTTGCAGCTTATGATTCTATTTATAATCTGCCATTTGAAATTCCTTTCTATGGTGACCATGTAAGTCTGTTTACAATCACGGCTACCCTTACCAGCTTACTGATATCTATTTATAGTATGAGTAGTATGCAGGATAACTCTAACCCTGTAATGAAATATATGCCTTATATTTTCCCAGTGTTATTATTAGGTGTATTTAATATGTTACCGGCTGCTCTTACATGGTATTATACTGTTTCAAATACTATAACACTAATTTTGCAAATTGTGATCCAGAAATACATCATAGATCATGATAAAATTTTAGCGCAAATAGAAATTAATAGGAAAAAGCCCGTTAAGCAAAGTAAACTTCAGGAAAGGATACAGGCTATGCAAGATGCAAATAAGAAAGTGCAGGAACTTAAAAGCAAAACAAAAAAATAATAGTCGAAAATTACTGTTAAAACTTAATGGCCTGTATGCGTAACAAAACGTATCAGGCTGTTTTAGTTTTGTACCGGCTTACTTTGGCATGGGATTTTGTTATCTTTAATCAAAAAATTAAAATGAAAGTTTCAGGGTTAATATTGGCTGGGTTGATGATGATGCCTGGTTTTGCAGTTTATGCTCAAAGGACAGTTTCTGAGGGTAAGATAACTTACGATATTTTAATTCAGTCTAAAAATGCCGGGGCTAAAGAGATTGGCGGCCTAAATGGATCCAAATCCATTATTTATTTAAAAGGGGCTTTAAGCAGAACAGAAATGAATAGTAGCTTAGGGAATGAAACTACGATATATAATGGAAAAACAGGTAATGCCGCTATTTTAAAAGAATATAGCGGACAAAAGCTGATGATAACCCTTACAAAAGAAAACTGGGAATCCAGGAATAAAAAATTTGATGGAATCAACTTTGAGAATACCGCTGACACTAAAGTAATAGAGGGGTATAATTGCAAACAGGCTGTTGCTAAACTAAAAGATGGGTCTACTATATCAGTTTATTATACACCTGATCTAATTGCAATCAATAAGGAGTATAACCAGGCGTTTAAGAATTTACCCGGCTTTCCAATGGAATATGATTTTGAGACAGAAAAACTTATATTCAAATACAGGTTATCTAAAATAGATTTTAGTCCTGTGCCAGCCTCTACTTTTGATTTTCCAAAGTCGGGATACAGGGTTATGACCTTTGACGAAAATAAAAAAGGTAAGGAAGAATAATAATGAAATTGTAAGTAACACAGTAATTCATTTCACCGTAAGCATAAATAAAAACTGTTAACAAAGTTTTTTTCGTATCTGGCACATTACCAAATAGAAACCCCTCACACTAAAAAGGTGAGGGGTTTCTATAAATAATTAGTTGTCTGTTATTTCTTTCTGATAATAATTTTCATGCCAGTATAGCCTTGTCGCATCTCAGCCACTGTTATTTTATTTTTATAAGGAATAATATAAGTGGTATTGCCTTTTTGATAGGTAACAATTGAAGTATTAATAATTGAATTCCCCATTGTATTTCGGGTATTCAACAAACTTCCCTTGTAACTAAGTCCCGATTTCAAATTAAAACCGATAGAATTTTTAATGTTTGAAGGGACTGAAATATTTAATGTTGTTTTATTCTTACCTTTTCTTCCAATGCCCCGATCAGCCAATGCCTCTGTCACTATACTGAAAAGTATAGCAACTGTAAGAGATATGTTGATTAATTTGTTCATTGCAGAATATTTAACAGTTCAAATATAGATGTTTTTTTTGTTTATTTAGTAACCGCCCATACAATATTTTGACTTTTCTTTAACGTATAAGTTTAAAAAAGGTTACAAATTGTTGTCTGTTTATTTTTTTTGGTGTACTTTACAGTAACCTATAAGCCAATGAGTAAATATCCTTACCGCCAAGATCGGGAAGAGTTGAGAGAATTGTTGCAGCAATACGATAATCTCAAATCTGGCAGAAGCCACACTTTAATCGAAGAAGATTCCTTCGAAAAAATTATTGATCATTTTGATGAAAAGGATGAACTGACTAAGGCTCTGGAAGCCTCCAGGTATGCCACAGAACAATATCCCTATTCCTCCACGTTAATATTGAAGAAATGCGATTTATTGATTGCAAATAAAAAATATAAGGAAGCCATTTATTATTTGGAACAGGCTGAGTTACTGGACAGCAGTGACATTAATCTTTATATTCTTAAAACTGACGCTTATCTTGCTATGGATCAGCAGGGTAAGGCGGCAAGTGTATTGGAAACTGCATTGAATTATTTTGAAGGGGATGAAAAAATTGAACTGCTTTTTGAACTTGCTGATGTGTATGATGATTATGAAAATTTCGATAAAATTTTTGATTGCCTTAAAATAGTACTTCAACTGGACCCTAATAATGAAGAGGCATTATATAAAATTTGTTTTTGGACAGATTTTACAGGACGTAATGAGGAAGGGATAAGGCTTCACCAGGAAATAATTGAAGAATCACCCTTCAATGAGCTGGCATGGTTTAATTTGGCTGCTGCCTACCAGGGAATAAAATTATATGAAAAGGCAATTGACGCTTACCTGTACGCAGTTGCAATAGACGAAAAATTTGATTATGCCTGGCGCAATATGGGTGACGCCTACCTGAGAATTAGAAAATACAAAGAAGCAATAGAAGTATTACAGAAAGTATTGGAGCTTGCCCGGCCGGAGGATGTTATTTACGAGGCAATTGGGCATTGCTTTGATAAATTGCAAAATTATGCGCAGGCCAGATTTAATTATCGCAAGGCAGCCCATCTTAACCAGGAAGATACCCAGCTATATTATAAAATCGCCTGTACATACATGAATGAAGGCATTTGGGAAAGTGCCATAAAAAACCTTCAAATAGCAATGAGAGTTTACCGCATGCAGCCGGAATATAACCTTGCAATGGGGCAATGTTTTATGGAGCAGGGGAAAATAGAAGAAGCGGTGCAATATTTTGGCAATGTAGTGAGAAGCAGGCCAAAGAACAGTAATGGCTGGCTTGAATTACTTAAATGTCTTTACCAGGCCAGGTGTTTTGATGAGGGATTGGAATATGTAGATCACGCAATTGCGCTAACAAATACGAAACCTATATTTATTTTTTATAAGAGTGCTTTTTTGCTGGCCTTAGGGAAGTCAAAGGAAGCCATACTCCAATTGGAGGCGGGTATGGATAAAAACCCAAAGCTCGTAAAAAAGTTGATAGAATTAAACCCATCTATACTACAAAGCCAATTGGTAGTGGATGTAATCGCCCGTTTTAAACGCAGTAAATCTATTTAATTTTTCCTTAATTAAATTCCCTTTTTTGCTTTCTCCTGCATTTACTGTTCAATGGTTATCTTTGCGCCATTATTAAAAAGCCAATATGAATTTTAATTTATCGCAAATACCAGAACGTGTTATAAAACCACGTGAACATGGTATTACAATGGTTATGGATAAGGGGTTAAGTGTAGAGGAGGCAAAAAATTTTATGAGTGTATCACATCCTCATGTGGATATTGTGAAACTGGGTTTTGGAACTGCTTATGTAACTCCCAATCTAAAAGAAAAACTGGCAATATACCAGGCTTATGACATTCCAGTTTATTTTGGCGGTACCTTATTTGAGGCATTTTTAGTGAGAAATCAGTTTGAAGATTACATTAATGTTTGCAAGGAATTTGGAATAAGGTACATGGAGGTAAGCGATGGCTCTATTTCAATTCCTCATGCTGAAAAATGCGGATACATAGAAAAATTAACGAAGCATGGCATTGTTTTAAGCGAGGTTGGAAGTAAAGATGCGGCACACATTATCCCTCCGTACAAATGGATAGAATTAATGAAAGCTGAGCTGGAAGCTGGTTCTACTTATGTAATTGCAGAAGCAAGGGAAGCTGGAAATGTCGGTATTTATCGGGGAACAGGGGAGGTTAGAGAAGGTCTGGTTCAGGAAATTTTGACCCAGATACCCGAGGAGAAAATATTATGGGAAGCACCTCAAAAAGCACAGCAGCTCTATTTTTTAGAATTAATTGGCTGCAACGTAAACCTGGGTAATATTGCTCCAAACGAAGTGATCCCATTAGAAACAATGCGTATAGGATTAAGAGGTGACACATTTGAATTATATCTCAATAAAGAACTGGCATAATGAAACTATATGGTTTAATTGGCTATCCTCTAGGGCATTCGTTTTCGAAGCAATATTTTACTGAGAAATTTGAACGGGAAGGGTTAACGGACTGTAAATTCGAAGCTTTCCCTATCAGTTCCATTAATGAGTTCAATGGGTTAATTGCTGCTAACCCATTATTAAAAGGATTAGGCGTAACAATTCCTTACAAAGAAAAGGTACTTCAGTTTGTTGACGAGTTATCTGAAGAGGTTAAGCACATTGGAGCTACCAATAGTATTAAAATTAGCGGTAATAAGCTGATAGCCTATAATACGGATATTATAGGGTTTGAAGAGTCATTTACCGAAAAGTTAAAACCATCTCATAAAAGGGCTCTTGTACTTGGTACCGGTGGAGCATCGAAAGCTGTTCAATTTGTACTTAAAAAATTAAACATTGACTTTTTGGTGGTAACAAGAAATGAAATAACAAAAGAAGGATTTATACAATACAACAACATAGACCGAAATTTAATAAGAGAGTATAAAATCGTTATTAATTGTACTCCGGTAGGTATGCACCCCAAAGAGGAAAACGCACCTGAAATACCTTATCAATTTCTCACACCAGATCATTATCTGTACGACCTGGTGTATAAACCTTTTGCAACATTATTTTTGCAAAAAGGGGAAGAAAGAGGAGCTGCTGTAAAAAACGGTTATGATATGCTGCTGATACAGGCGGAAGCAAGCTGGAAGATATGGAATAGTTAATAGCTTAATCAAACTGCAACATTTTTTTTAATTCAGGGGGTACGGCAGCAACTTTTTTTTGCTGATAGTTGTAACAAACCATTCCAGTTTTTGCCCTGGCTAATAATATCGTCTCATTGTTTCTATCTGTGGTAAGCTGGTAATATAAATCAAAACTTACTCTTGAAATCTCTCCGGCACTGATCATTATAGAAATTTCTTCACCATAAAAAGATTCATTTTTAAATTCAAAAACGAGATCGCTCATAATCAAGCCTGTTCCCACGATATCCAGCTCTGTAAAATTATTTTGTTGCAGCCATTGTAAGCG
>JANPIJ010000198.1:0-28809 GCA_031424955.1 Ferruginibacter sp.
ATACTGAACCTACCAAAATACAAACGCAAGCCTACCGCCAAAAAGGACCTTGTAGGCGTAGATTTATTCGTACACTGGCCAGGAAGTAATCCGGATGAGCTGGCCAAATTAGTTCAGCAGTTAGATAAGAATGAAGTGAAACTTTCTATGATTACCAATAGAGGAATTAAAGTTTACCCCGAAGGCTTTAAAGAAACTTTTTGCACTGACCACTGGCGTTGCCGATTTAAGCCAACCGATAGTAACAGTATCACCAATAAGGCCATTATTGAATTACTCACAAACGCTGATACCAACAATATTGACATCATTAAAACAGAAAATCTCTACGCTTTTGATGGTGTAGCGGCATACTCATTAGGACAAGGACAATAAAGCAAAAAAATATGAACATACAACTTATACAAGGTCAATTCAATGCTACAGATGCCATTGACCTCATCACCCAGATGGTTCACATAAAAGTGAAATATCTTGAAAATAAAATCAATAATTCATCAAGCGAAGAGGATATAAAATTTCGTGAATCAAAAATTAAACGGCTACAAAAAGAACTGTTTGAGTTTAAGCACAGTATTGATGAAAAGAGCAATCATGTAAAACTAGAGGCAATCATCCAAATAGAATTGTAAATGAACCAGGTATCATTCAAAGTAATTTTTTGCTTCGCCCTAATGGTTTTTTTACTTATTATGGCATTTTCAACAAGAGATGAAATTAATGGCAAACTCTATGCATCCTTTGGTATCATAATAGGAGCTATTACATCTCACCATCTATCTAATTTAAATATGACCCACTATGACAAAAAATGAACAACTTAAACTCATTGAAGGAGAATTTCTTCATGAGGAAGCCAAAGAAATTTTAACCAATATTTTTTCCGCTAAAATTAATTTCCATCGATCAAAAAATTTTAGTTCGCAGGAGCGGTTTGGGAAAGACGATGAAAGAGCCTTAGAAAGAATACCGGCATTAGAAAAGGAAATTGACAAACTAGAAAAGATTTTATTTGAGGCCGAAGTACAAAATAAGACACTTTTAATCAGTTCTGAAATAAACATTTCACTATCTAATGATTAGTAGTTAATGTTTACCGGAAGTAAATTTTTATTTCCACCAAAAACTAAAAAGGAATAGTTAATTACTCCTGCTTAAAAAAGGGTATTCAGTCTGAATTGTTTGGTGGTTAAAAATTTTGTATGAGAATATTTGAATAACACAACACTGGCAATCGAACCGACGTAACTCAATTTGCAGAAGCCATCAGAAGTGTAATAAGGATTACGCTTTTCTAAAACCGCTCGCATTGGAAAACTTTGGAATGAAAATAAAACGTATAAGCCTACTTGCTGTTATTTAATTGCAAAGACTTTAGGCATATCCAATTTAGAAATATGTTGAAATCCCAAAACTGAACCCGCCTGTTTTAGCAGGTGGGTTACCCAAAATATCCTGTTGCTGCTGGTGACGATAATTTAACCGGAGTACCGTTTGTGAAGAAGGCCTGAAACTGATAGCAGGCATAATGCTCCATAAATCTTCGGCTATATTGCCACCCGTGCTGTGGAATTTTCCTTTATTCCAGTCTACATACTCCAACCTGCAGGCAAGGTTCAGGGTTGCATTTTCCCAGCCGAATATTTTTTTCTTTATAACGGGCTGCACTATATCTATAAAGCCGCCCTGCTGCTTATTGCCGAATTGTTGTGTAAAAGTGGGGGGTACATTTACTTTTATCCACGCCCATTCCCCTGTAATAAATGTATTGAATTTGGATATGGTAGTATTGAAATCAACTGCAAACACATCTACCCTTCTTTTATCATCTATTTGTAAACCATCATCCTGGAATTTGTTGTATACACCACCCATGTAGGATACACCCAGCTCACCAATTTTATTATTTCTTACCGCCACTTTGCCGGTAAACAAAGGAAGGCCGCTGTTAATTTCTTCAAATCGTTCTGCGTTGTTTTTAGCTGCGGGCAAAAAAGTTTTATTTTCGCCATTATCAATGATCGAATTATCAAAATTACCCGACAGGTAGGCTTCATAACCAAACATCCAGTCCTTGCTGTAATGTTTGCCATATACACCAAATCCTGCATTGCTCCATGTAGCAGGCAATAGCTGGGTAGCAGATATTGGCCGGTCAATAAACTCCCATTTAGGCCCATCATGATTTTGATTGAATGCACCGATTGGATTTAGTATCATACCGCCCCGAAGGTTCAGCAATGGATTCAGTTCAATATCCAATGCTGCAAACTCTACCGATATTTCTTTTGCCCCGTCTTCAAATTCTATCTCACTCAAAAACTTTAACCGCTTACCAATGGTGGATGAAACAAATAAAGTCATTCTTCTAAATTGATACTGGTGTCCTTCTGAAATCCCATCCGTACTTAAGTGCTGCCAGTTTGCCTCCATGTATCCACCCAGCGAAACTGGCAGTTTGCCAACGGCAACAAACGGACGGTTGTACACTGCATCCATATTCATCCCTTGCCTGGTAGTGTCTTTAGGAATCGTTTTTAATAATATCGGATCTATTTGTGCCCTTACACCATTAAAAAAAAACGACAGGGCTATGGTTATAAAAAATTTACTCATACTGCTTTCAATGAAATTTTGAGTTGATTGTTTTCAATAGTTACAGGAAAGTTTCGGAGCTTCATATCTGCAGGGCCATTTTGTACGCCGCCCTTGCTGTTAAACTCACTTCCATGTGCCGGGCATTGCAACTTATCGCCAAACACCTGCAGTTCTGCACCCTGGTGTGTACACCGCATCCATAAGGCTGAATATTCATTTTCGGTATGGCGATATACACAAATGGGGTATTTCAATATTTCGTTGTGAACGACTATATATTTCTTGTAGTGCTTTTCATCGCCTGCCCTGGTTTCAAAATCACTCGTTTCCACAATGATGTTATCACCCGAAATGGTACCGGATAGTGTTTTCGTGGATGTGCAGCTTTGCAGTAATCCAGCCATTACACCGCCACCGATACAGGCAAAGCCACAGCTTTTTATAAAGTTCTTCCTATCCATTCCTTATAATGATTTTAAAAATTTAAGCAGTGCATTTCTGTCTGCGGCTGATTGCTGATTGAAATTATTTTTGCTGGTAGCGGCTTCGCCACCATGAAGCTGTATGGCTTCTTCAATACTCTTTGCCCTGCCATCATGCAATAAAAAATATTGCCCCCCCTGCGAGTTGGGGGATAAACCCAAACCCCACAATGGAGGTGTACGCCATTCTGAAGCTTTGGCATTTCCTTCAGTATAGCCATCATTCAGCGCCGGTCCCATGTCGTGCAATAATAAATCGGTGTATGGGTGAAATGTTTTATTGGATAGTGCGGCATTTGTTGAAAAACCTGTTTTTAATGTTTGCTTATGACAGCTTTCACAACCCGCCTGTATAAACATTTTTTTGCCCTGCACTACCTCCGCATCATCCTGGCTTCTTTGTATGGGAGCTTTCAATGTTTGCAAATAAAACACCACATTTCTAACCGTATTATCCGTCACTTCGGGATCAATGTCGTGCCCTGAATAAACATCCTGGGGTACAAAGGTGGAGGTGATCCCCATATCCTGGTTATATGCATTTACCGTTTGATGCAATAAATTGAATGCAGCCGCTTTCTTTCCAAACCGGTGTATATAATTACCATTTTGTGAAATATTATTTGCATTGGGCGAAATAAAAGATGGCAAAGCAATCCAGTTAGGCACTCCTGAAATGCCATCAGCATTTGCATCCAGGGGATCGGCCATTGCCAAAATATCGGCATCAGAAATCATTTCTAAAAAACCCAGGCCGGTATTGGCTGGTGGCGTAAACTTGGAGAAAGTAGCGCCTGCCGGAATTTGCTCCGCTGTAAACCCTGGCAAAGCCCTGTTTTGCAACTGTGGCCCGCCCAGGTGCATAAATCGATTGCCGGTGCTGTCCGTTTGCCCAAATCTTGTTAACGTTGTAAAAGGATGGCCTTTGCCATCACCTGCATGGCAACTGCCGCAACTGGTGGCTACAAAGATGGACCCTAATCCTGTTTGTGTAGTAAATATTTCATCATTAAAGGCAACATCCCCTGCAAGGAACTGCCTGTTTTGCTCGTAGCTCAGTCCCGGCACGGGACCATCCAGCAACTCATTGTCAGCCGGGGCAGCAGGCGCTAATTTGGAACAGGCCTGTATTAAAACAATTGAAGTGATCATACCAGCGAGTATGAAATATGTTTTTTTCATTATTCTAATCATTAAGTTAAACCTTACAAAAGTAATAACTTAGAATCATCTAACAAATATTATTTTGCCGACTTACCATTTCAGGCACTACCGCTAACTTTAAGTATTATTTTTGCAACATGAACTCATACACCGAAGAAAATTATTTGAAAACACTCTTTAACCTTGCCAACGAAAAAGGGGAAGTGAGTGTGAATGAGCTAAGTAAAAGGCTGGAAATAAAAATGCCCACGGTAAACAGCATGATGAAAAAACTGGCGGATAAGAAATTAGTGCATTACGAAAGCTACAAACCGCTGCGATTGACTGATAAAGGTAAAAAAGAAGCCGGGCTGGTTATAAGAAAACACCGGCTGACTGAAATGTTTTTGGTACAAAAAATGGGGTTTGGCTGGGAAGCTGTACATGAAATTGCTGAACAAATAGAACACCTGCATTCGCCCCATTTTTTTGAAAAGGTAGATGAGATGCTGGGTTATCCAACCATCGATCCGCATGGCTCTCCAATACCCGATAAAACCGGGCAAATTGATTGGGTGCATTATGAAAAACTGAGTGATTGTAAGGCTGGCGAAACGGTAAAACTTGCCGCGGTAATTCGTACCACAGATGATTTTCTGAAATTTCTCAATGGCCGGGAACTGCAACTGGGATTAAAAATAAAAATAAAATCAGTAGAAAAATTCGATGGCAGTATGGTAGTTGCCTATAATAAAAAAACTGCTGAAACATTGAGCCACACGGTATGTGAAAGGCTACTCATACAAAAGCTGTAGAAGCTGCTGCCCGGAAATGATTACCAACCTGGTTTTCCCGCTGGCAGTAATACCAGATAGTCGACGGCTTTTTCACTGCGAATAAATGAAAAGGGGATTACCTTTTGATATTTGGAATCCATTCTTTTGAAAAATATTGGGGCCATCGCATAGGCGTAAACCTGTTCTTAATATTGATCAGCCCGCAAATTGTTGTATTCATCATCGCAGGCATGTTCATCATCTTCCTTTTAAAAATTTTCAAAAATCATTTTCTTACTTACAGTCATACCAGCGGTTGTTCCCATTCCAACAGCATTTGCAATGGTACGCATTCGGGTAACATTATCTCCACATGCATACACCCCTTTAAGGGTGGTTTCCTGGAAAGGGTCAACTTTAATATACCCTTCTTCAGTTAATTCACATCCCAGCGATTCCGGAATTTTACAATGTTGTTCAAAAGGCACAGGTGCATAAATAGTATTGATGGCAGTTTCTGTTCCGTCCCGAAAAATAATATTCTTAAGGTATCCATTTGTATGCTCTAATCTTTCAATTTCTTTTTCCACTATTTTAATCTGGTGCTGTTCAAGTTTCGCAGTTTGTTCAACCGTTAGGGTAGCCGTTCCATTGGCAAACAGGGTTAAATCATTGGTCCAATTTGAAATAAGCCTAACTAAGTCAAACCCAAATTCACCATTGCCCAAAATGCCTGTTTTTTCCTGCCGAACTTCGTATCCATGACAATAAGGGCAGTGCAGAACGGAAATACCCCAACATGCTGCAAATCCATCAATGCCCGGAAAAATATCCCGTATGCCCGTTGCAAAAACCAGGTTTTTTGCTTTGAATATTTCACGGGATGCCACCTGAATTTCAAAACCATTTTCAGTTTTATTTCCACTTGTTGCTACACCGTCAAAGAACTTCACGGTATCATAACTTTTAACCTGTTGTTTTGCCAATGCTGCAATTTCTGTTGGGGTGTCGCCGTCATGAGTTATGAAGTTATGTGAATAGGGTGTTTGCCTGTTACAAGGTTTGCCACTATCAATTATTAAAACTTTTTTCAAGGCTCTGCCAAGCGCCATACCGGCTGCAAGACCTGAATAACTGCCTCCCACTATTATTACATCAAAAGAATTATTGTATGTCATCGGTTTATATTTTGAAATCTCTGTTAAAAGAAAAGGATATGACGTATTGATCTGTGATCCATTAGCCATCGGATGGTCTATGGTCAATGGTGAAAGGGCAAAATATAAACAGCTGCATTCATCGATATCTATTCACCATTCAAGTCATTTTCTTAAGCTTTAGTTAGTCCCTGATCAACCGCCGACGGGGTTAGGCTAACCCCATCAGCGGTTGCAAACCCTGACGGCGGCTATGCTTTAAGTAAACGATATTGATTCACCATTGACCATTGACCATTCACTAGTGACAATTCACGCTTAAGTTATCACCCGTTGATTTTATTATTTAGCCTCACCGGTTTTAGTTGAAACCCTCCGGATAATAGCGTCCACAATCGGCACACCGGCAAACACTATCCAGGGAACCAATACAATTGTCAATAGTAAAGTTCTTTCATATAATGGCAACGCGGATAAAGGCTTACCAAACAGGTATAAAAACAGCGTAATAGAAGGATAGATCACCACCCAAATCTTCAGGGCTGCAATCAGTTTCATTTTTGTTTTCATGCAAATTAATTTTTTCAACGTAAAATTTTTATTGCAGGCAAAAGTAATTTCAACTGTCAATTTCATGATAGGACAAACATGTAGTTGTGCAGGACTAATGTAAAATTCTACATAAAAGCTGCATTAAGAATCCTGTGGTCTTTTAAATAAACTGGTACAGCAAGGCACTTCTTCATTCCGGTTCAAACTGTATACTAACAATATCCCTGGCATTTTTGATAAAACTTTAAAGGAATCCAAATTTAACTGCATGAGCGTCCTACCCATCAGACTGCGGCAGGTCGCACTATTTGCGTTTTCACCGGGTATCTACCTCATCGGTAAAGGCTTCAACCCCCAACCATCACAACCGGCATGTGACGCAGTCCGACACGCCATACCCGATTCCAGCATGGTAGTTCTGTCCCATGTTTAAAGTCTCCTATTTCCCGGTACTGAATTGTCAATGGATTTAATAACGCTGCATTTGCGGAACAAGGGTACAAACTTTAAACTATGCCGGCACAATCAATGAGAGCTGTAGTTATCGTCATCATACAGTTGAATAAAAAAATTAAAAACTAAAGCCTACCTGGAAAAAAGGTAGTGTTTAGTTCTTAGAGTTTAGTTACTTTATCAAAGAGTTAGCCCCTGGCCTGGTATAGCGAAGTGGAACAGGGCAAAACCTGGCCGGCGAGGCTGTAATTTTATCAAACACAATACAACTCAATGACAAAAAAAACGATACTCTTAACCGGGTTTATACTGGCGAAATTTATTTTGCAATATATTTTGATAAACCCCGAATATGAATTGCAAAGGGACGAATTTTTGCACCTTGACCAGGCTCACCATTTAGCCTGGGGTTATATATCGGTTCCGCCTGTTACTTCCTGGATTTCCGGTATCATCCTCTCTTTAGGCAATTCTTTATTTTGGATACGGTTTTTCCCCGCATTATTTGGAGCGTTGACAATAGTAGTAGTTTGGAAAGCCATTGAAACTTTAAAGGGAAATATGTTTGCGTTGGTATTAGGAGCAACTTGTGTATTGTTCTCTGCGCTGTTGCGGTTAAACGGATTGTATCAACCCAATTCATTGGATACGCTTTGCTGGACAACCTTTTGCTTTATTTTGATTAAATATACAGATACTGAAAATCCTAAATGGTTTTATATCGCGATGGCGGTTTTAGCGGTTGGTTTTTTGAATAAGTATAATATTGTGTTTTTGTTAGCTGGCTTTTTCCCGGCACTTTTATTGACCAGGCGATCCGTTTTTGCAGATAAACATTTTTATATTTCTATTGTAATGTTCCTGCTGCTCATTTTACCCAACCTGGTATGGCAGTACAATAACAACTTTCCCGTTTATCATCATATGCAACTATTAGCAAAAACGCAGTTGGTGAATGTGAACAGATGGGATTTTCTAAAAGACCAGGTGCTCTTTTTTATTGGGTCATTTTATGTAATTCTTTTAGCGTTGTATGCGCTGCTGTTTTACCCACCATTCAAAAAATATCAATTTTTCTTTTGGGCATTGTGTTTTACGTTATTGGTTTTTACTTATTTAAAAGCAAAAAGCTATTATGCCATGGGTTTGTATCCTGTTTACATTGCCTTTGGCGCCGTGTACCTGGAAACGATTTTAAAATCCGGTTGGAAAAAGTATTTGCAACCAATCGCCATCATCATTCCTGTATTGTTTTTCATACCGATGTACAATATTGTGTTTCCCAATAAAAGTCCGGACTACATTGTAAATCATCCGGAGTCCTATAAAAAATTTGGCCTGCTACGTTGGGAGGATGGTAAAGACCACGCATTGCCTCAGGATTATGCCGATATGCTGGGTTGGAAAGAACTGGCATATAAGGTGGACTCCATTTATACAAAGCTGCCTGCCGGAGAGCAAACGCTTATTCTGTGTGACAATTATGGACAGGCCGGAGCAATCAATTACTATACAAAAAATAAAAACATTACAGCTCATTCCTTCAATGCAGATTATATCAATTGGTTTCAACCGGATATTCAATACGTGCATTTAATCAGGGTAAAAGAATTAGAAAGTGAAGACAATGAGTTAAAAGAAACAAGTCCTTTTTTTGATACATCCTATGTAGCAGCATCCGTAACCAATAAACTGGCAAGAGAATTTGGAACGACCATTTTTGTTTTTGAAAAGACAAAGATTGATATCAATCAAAGAATAAAAAAAGAAATTGACGAAGTAAAAAACTACCGCTAGCATGTATATTTAACATGCGGGCCCTGGGTAAAACAGATTTAAAACCGCAGGCCATTATTACTTATAATAACCTGCGATTTCTATCGCTTTAAAAATTAATACGGTTTTATTACCTGCCCTGTGTTGGCACCGAACACAGCTTTGCGAAAGCCAAACTCCAGTTGTTGCATTGTTACGGGAATATCGCCTGGAAAAAAGGGAAAATACTGGGGAGAATTTTCAATAACCGTGGGGCTCACTGCATTGATGCGGATACCATTTGCCAATTCTATCGCTGCAGCCCGCACAAATGCTTCCACTGCTCCATTGGCAGCCGATGCATTTGCGAAGTTTATTTGCGGATCATGGGTTAAAGCGCCGGTGATCAATGAAAAGGAACCTTTAGGATTAATGTAGTGTTGCCCGATCAGTACCAGGTTGATCTGGCCCATCATTTTCCCATCCACCCCTTTCCTAAATTCCTTGTCCGTCATTTTTTTCCATGGACCTACATAAGTCGGTCCTGCTGTGCTGATGAGTGCATCAAACGCACCCACCTGCCGGTACATATTTTCAATGGATTCCGCAGAAGTAATATCTACCTGGATGTCACCACCTTTTGAAGCGGCCTTTATTACTTCATTTTCTTTTTCAAATGCATTGCTTAAATGCTGTCCCATTGTGCCTGTTGCACCTACAATGATGATTTTCATTTTTGTAAATTTTTAATGATTTATTTACACAAAAGTAATTTCACCGGCAGATGGTATGACAGGACAATGATGGAGTTGTACAGGACTTATCCGCGGTTATGCCGGAATGCTTCGGGTGAGTAACCGGTTTGCTTCCTGAAGAACCGTATAAAGTAGGAAACTTCTTCGTAACCCAGTTGGTCGGCTATCTCTTTAATTTGATTGGGGGTAGCCAGCAGGTACCTTTTGGCTTCCAGTACAATATGTTCATTAATCAGTTCAGAAGCTGTTTTTCCCATGGTGGCCCTGGTGATTTCATTCAACTGGTATGGGGAAAGATTCATCAAATTGGCGTACCATGTTACCTGCTTATGGGTGGCAATGTGATTTTCCAGCAATGCTAAAAATTCTTCCAGGCGCTCCTGTGTGTATGGATTCACATTTGTTGATGGCCCATTAGGGTTGGGGCTTTGCCTTACAAATTCAATAAAGAAAATATCTAGATTTGCTTTAATGACCTCCTGGTATCCCTCCTCCCTGCCAGTGTACTCCTGAAAAATATACGTTAATATATCATACAATTTTTCAAACCTGTTTATCTCAAGCTTACAATAGTTTTTATTACATGCCTTTCGGAATCGCTGGGTTGATAGCTTGTCCTTAGGATGGTAAAATCCGGTATTAAACTCAATTATGTACCCGGTGGAATCCGCTTTTAATTGAAGCTGGTGTACCTGGCCGGGCCGCATAAAGAAAACGGAATGGTCGAAAACAGTATAGCTTGTGAAGTCAATTTCATGTGTACCCCCGCCTTTTTGCAAGGCAATAATAAAATAGAAATCATGCCTGTGCAATTCATGAAACAAGTCTTCCCGATCAAGTAAATCCTGCACCTTGCATATCTTAAAACGATCGGAAGATGGTTGCTCATGATGAGCCAAATGGATCTTTCTAATGGGAATTTTTTTCATGTTGATTACATGCAAATGGCGTTCTTATGTTTGTTACTTAATGGCTGTGCATTTAATTCATGTACAGGGATCAAACATTCTTTGTTCAATCAGTGGCCTATATTATGAGCCTCGAAAAGCCAACGTTACGGTTTCATTAAGTGCCTACCCAATTGCTATCGGTAATTGGAGTGGCGCTCAACGTTTCGGCTTTGCGAAGGTTTGGAATTTGAAATTCGTCCGCCCTTTGGCAATGATGATTTGAAACGTGATTATGAAATTACCGAAAAGTTTTTAGAAAGACTAAAGCCCAAACCAAGCTGATAGGGAACTACAGCTGAAGTAACGATGTATTGCCAAACTTTTGCAAAACCGTTAGCGGCTGCTTTTTCCGTCAAGTAATACGTAACCTAAAAATCAATATTAAAATCGTAATATTTAAAATTAAATACCCAAATCCGATAGACTTACTCCGGTTCCGAAGCGATGAGTTTTTATATCTTTTCAGAGACCTTGCGAAAATTCTTTTGGTAAATACCAATTCCGTTATTGTAAGAGTGAAAACTCCACCACCAAGAACATACAAATATTGCTCCCATGTTATCTGTCCATTATTTGAATCAACTCTTTTTAAGAGCAGAAGGATAACTTCAGTAACGTGCAAAAAAATATTTATGCCAATCAGATTCACTGCGTTTCGATACTAAAATGGATTTCGTCCTACAATAATGTCTCTTCCATAACATGCATTATAGGCGATAAAAAAGATAAGTTCCCGATTCATTTGTTCTGTCAGTCTCAATAGTTGGTTTAAAGTTGCCGCCAACACGATTATTGTAAACATAGCATATTAGCCGCAAAATGGTGTGTACTACGATATGCTCAGCCAGCAGACTTTTTACCGCTGGTAAATATAAAATTTTTGAAGCCGCAATGCAGTTCTCATCGGCCTGTCATCCGAAGCATTCTATAAAATAGTTATGTGTGCTACCTCCCGGATTAATGGACCGACATTACACCTTCCAATTCCTCCAGGGTTTTTCCTTTTGTTTCTTTTACCTTCCACCAAACAAACAGCAACCCGAGCATGCATATTGCCGAGTAGATGTAAAACGATTTTTCCTGTAATAGTTTAAACAAAATGGGGAATGTAAACACGAGGATGAAATAAGCAGCCCATAAACTAAGCACCGCGATGGAAGTAGCTTCACCCCGTACTTTATTGGGAAATATCTCAGATATCAATACCCAGGTAACGGGAGCCAACGACATGGCATACATACCAATGGAAGCTAATAAAAACCAGGAAACATTTGGCGAATGAGCGCCCAGCAGTTGGGCTACGATGATATACAATATTGCCAGGCCTCCTGCGCCAATTAGCATCAGGGGTTTTCTGCCCAGTTTATCTACCAACAGCATAGCGAGTATTGTAAATACCAAATTTACCCCGCCAATAAAAACTGTTTGTAACAACTGGTCATCCTGGGATGCTCCAATGCTTTCAAATATCTTCGGGGCATAGTTGAATACGGTATTAATGCCGCACAATTGTTGAAAAACCGCAAGTCCTATGCCCACCAAAACGGCAGGTAATATTCCTTTCTTAAAAAGGTCTGAATACCTGGTGTTGGTTTTATCAGTTAATGAATTTTCAATAGCCTGCAAAGACTCATCAGCAAAACCCTTGTCCCCTATTTTATTTAAAACAACTTTTGCCCTTTCATCTTTGCCTGATTTTACCAACCAACGCGGACTTTCAGGCAACCACCATGCTCCAAAAAAGAATAGCACCGATGGAATAAAGCCCAACCCAAACATCCATCGCCAGGCATCATCACCATTGTTGCGCAAAGTATAATTGATAAGGCTGGTCACCAAAATACCAATTACAATGGTAAGCTGGTTAATGGCCACCATCCTGCCCCTTAAATGTGCCGGTGAAATTTCAGCTATATACATGGGCGACAGCATGGAAGCCATGCCAACCCCAATGCCGGCGCAAAACCTGGAGGCAATAAAAATATCCCTTGAAGGAGAAAATGCCATGGCCAAAGATGAAATACCGAAAATAGTAGCAGCGATTAATAAGCCTGGCCTGCGACCATATTTATCTGACACCTTACCTGCTACCAGGCAACCAATCATCGCACCTAATGCAAGGCTCCCGGTGGCAAATCCTTCCCAATAGGCATCCAGTGTAAACTGCTTCTGCAAAAAAGGCAATGCACCTGCGATTACGGCAAAATCAAATCCAAACAGATAACCGCCTAGTGCCGAAATGAAGGAGATGCCTAAAATATATCCTGTGTTGAAGGAATGTTTGCCTGTATTTAATGGACTTGCAACCTCGCTTATTATCATGCTCATGTTAAAAATTTATGGTGGGCTTATACTCTGTTGTTGACGTTATTTTAAATACACCCGCATATTTTACGATTTCTTTACAATCCGGGTACACACATTTTTAATTTAAAAAATGGATAAATATCTGTAAATAAATTTTAGAAAAGGGGCAATAGAAATTGCCCCACTCTTAACGACTACTTATTGATTGCTATAGCAATTTCATTTTTGTATGCCCTTTTTAGTAATAAGTACCCACCAGTGTGGTCACTGATTTTGCGTCAATACTTATATTATCAGCCGCCGCCACAGACCTGGCAAGACTTTTAGAGCCAGTTGTTGTATAAGCATCAAATTTGTTGGCCGTAATATTTATTGAAGCCCCTAAACTATCAATAGTAAATTTTTTGTTGCTGTTAGTCATATTAATAATCACAACAACAATTTTTTTCGTGCCGGCATCCTTGTAACTAGAAATCATAAAAGAACCTGCAGCAGCTATATCATCTATACCATTGATTGTTGAGGCAATTCTTTTCATCCCCGGTCGCACAAATCTTGAGAAATTTCCCATACACCACAATTGCTTTGAATCCACCACCACACCGTCATTTTTTGAGTTATTTACATTGATATTACCTGAAGGGTCATTAATATACACCAATGCATCGCTATAATCATAAGGGCTTATCGCCAGCCACCACGACCATGAATTCATATTTGCAAGAGTTAAATCGTGGTGAATTGTTTTGGCAACATACAATCCATAATCAATTCCGGTATTCCTGGGGTAGCCATTGTAGTTACCACAGATATCGCCAAGGATACCAAACTCTGTTTGCCAAATTCCCAGTGAGGCATCCGTGCCGTTTCTTTTATTATTGAGTGCCAACCTGGTATTGATCAAATTATTATCGGGGCAGGTAGTAAAATAACTATGGCCAGAAATAACCTTCTCAACATTTGGCACATTGCCAATATAATTTGCCGAAGCAGTATTAAACCAATTATATACCTGATCGCCTCTATCACCGCTATAGGTATCTGTTATAAAATTTAATTGTGCCGCGTCACCTAACACAATTTTAGTATTGCTACCTGCTGTCTGCAATTTTGGCCCCAGTAATCTTGTAAGACCGGCAATTTCTGTATTGGTAGCTGCACTACCTTCCTGGCTTGCATTTGCGCCTCCCCAGTTCCATTGAGGTTCGTTGAATGGGCTGATAAAATCGAAATTAAAATGAGCAGATACCGTACTTAAAAAAGTGGCATAGTCGGGCATTTTACCATTTGCAATGTTAAATGATGTGCCGCCAGCACCATGTGCAAGTCCATCCTTTGTCATATACACAGGCGCAGCCACGCTGAAGGCATTTTTATATTTAACATTTCTTGCCTTTGCTGCATTTAAAAACCACTGCCCACCCTGCTGTTTGTTCCAGTTATAAGTGCCACCTGATGTTAAAAAACATTCTTCCCTTCTCCATTCATCCGAAATACCACTTGCGACGCCCTGTTCATAACTACCGGCACCAATATTAAATCTCCAGAGTGATAAGCCGATTCCTTTGGGAGTTCCATCAGACAAAGTATCGGTGCTAAAGAGGTAGTCAGCAATCTTATTCTTTTTATTCAAATCTCCCCATTTACCAATAAATTTTGTAGTCCAGCAATCCGATGCGCCAAAACTATGAATGGATTGTTTTTCATCTGCCAGGTTAATGCTGATTTTTGATTTTGCATTTAACAAACAGGTATCGACACCATTGTAAAAACAGGTATCCGGCAGAGGAGGAACAGGGGCACCTTTCTTATTACATCCTCCAATAATCAAAGCAAAAGGACATTGCAGGAATAGAATCATAATAAACGAATGGTATCTTCTCATTTTAATAATTTGTTGTACAGACAATAAATACCGATACAAATTAGTATCCATTATTTTGCGTTACCGTTCCATTACTGGCTTGTACCACGGACCTTGGTATAGGCCATAATTCGTTCACGCCTTGTTTAAATTCAGTTCCCTTATTAATATTTTCACGATGAGGCTTTTTTTCTACCGGATCTGTATTCGTAGTTGTGTTGTATTTTACAAAACTGCCATTCGGCCCCATCAATAATGTAATCATTTTTTTACCCCCAATCTTAATTCTACGGATATCATCCCAGCGATACGTTCTTTCTCCTGCCAACTCAAGTCTTCTTTCATTCCAAATGGCTTGCTTTAGCGCATCGCCGGACAGTCCCGTTTTTGGTACAAGTCCCACTCTTTGTCTAACCTTATTCAATGCAACCAATGCTTCTGCACTTTTACCGTTAAAAGCTGCGGCCTCGGCATAAATCAATAATACCTCCGCATATCTTACAATGATTGTGTTTAAAGGTTGGTTGCCATACAGGCCGCCACGTTCTGCAATGGGCACATAGAATTTTCTAAAATGGCGACCCGAAGTGTGTTGATTATTGTAGGCCGGATGAATACGATTTTCGCCTTCGATAGGATCGCCATCTTTTACAATGGTATTTTTTCTACGCACCTCATCTCCTTCTGCTTTAAAAGCGTTTTCCAAATCGCTGGTAAGTCCAAACCAGCCCCAGCCACCGTCGCTGGTTGCCCATGTCATGGTGGTTGACCTTGTACCAGTACTGAATTTCGTATCCGGATAATAACCCATTTCAAAAAGTGATTCTTTACTCCATGGGTTATTTACTTTCCACAAGTCGCCGTAGTTGGGCAACAAATCATATTTATTGGATTGAATTACATTCTGGGCGGCTGATTCAGCATTTGCATAGTCTTCCATAAAAAGATAAGCCCTTGAAAGCAATCCCATTGCTGCTCCTTTTGTGGCACGCCCCTTATCGGCAGCGGCATATGCACCAACCTCAGGTAAATCTGTCGACGCTTCTTTAAGATCAGTTACAATTTGTGCATACACATCCTTTGCCGGAGACCGGGGTATTAAATCCGAACTGGTAGGTAAATTGGTGTACAACACACAATCGCCATAGGTTTTAACCAATTCAAAATAGTAATAGGCCCTTAAAAATTTGGCTTCTGCAATGGCACGTTTTTTTAGTGCATCTGTAATAGGTGCATTGGGTACAACAGCAATTAAGTTATTACAGTTTCTTACACCCTGGTATAAATTATCAAACAGGGCTTGCACATATCCATTATCCGAATTTAAGGCATTTGTAAAAGCCATACTTCCTATTTCTGTGGGCCTGTCCTGGTAGTCATTTCCTCCCCAACCGTCGTCGGAAGAGCATTCCAGCATTAGCCGATCAAACCTTCCAGACCACCAGTCGGTTCCGTCTACAAAAGCATAACAGCTATTTACCAACGCAGTTGCAGATGCTTCGTCCTTAATGGTAGAAACCTGGTCCTGGGTGCCATATAATTTTTTATCAAAAAAATCCTTTTTACATCCTGCAGTTGCAATCAACAGCATAATGAATACCGGTAAAAGAATCTTGTTTTTAATTTGGCTTATTTTCATACGTCAAGTTTTTAAATTATTTTATATAATTGTTATGCTGCTTAAAGTCCAATGCTTAAGCCGACAATAATTGTTTTTTTAACCGGGTATTGCGAAATGTCTACGCCATTGGCATTGATTGGAAGATCCCCGTTATATATCTCCGGGTTGATACCAGGATATTGAGTAATCGTGATCATATTTTGCGCATTCGCATACAACCTTAGCTTGCGCATTTTAGGTATCCATGATGCCGGGATGGTAAAGCCCAGTTGTAAATTATTAATCCGGAAGTAATCTCCTTTTTCAAGGAACCAGGAACTGAATCTTAACAAATCCGGAGAAGCACCATCCTGTACATATCTGGGATTGTTGTCTGTAGAACCCTCGCCACTCCACGCTTTAGAGGAAGCGCCCGCAAATATATTTGCACCAAGGGCACCCTGGTAATTGAATTTTTTTGCAAACCACATTACATTGTGACCAAACCTGCCATATCCTGATAAGGCAAAATCAAATCCTTTGTACTCAATTCTTATATTTAAACCCAATTCCAGTTTTGGATTCCTGCTTCCCATATAAACACGGTCGTTATCATTAATTACACCATCGCCATTGGTATCCTGGTATTTAAAATCACCGGGCTTTGCAGTAGGTTGAATCAGGTTACCATTTTTATTAGTATAGGCGTTGATCTCTGTTTGATTTTGAAATACTTTCACCTTCTGGTATCCCCAATAACGGCCTATTTCCTGACCTACTTCAGATTTTGTATACGGCCCCTGTAGTTCTTCTGTCAACCTGTAATAGCCTTGTGCATTTCCCAATACCGGCTCGCCTGTTAATCCATAGCTATCGAGATAGGGTGTGTTGTGAGAGAAATTAGCCGAGACATCATATTTAAACTGACGGCTGGGTTTACTTTTAAATCCTACAGTTGCTTCCCAGCCTTTATTGGATATCTGACCCAGGTTTAATTTTTGTCCGCCGGGAATTCCCAGCTCTTCTCTACCAACATAATCCGTAAACAATAAGTCTTTTGCTTTTCTACTGTACAACTCCGCATTTACATACAACCTGCTATCAAACCAGTAGGAATCAAAGCCGATGTTCTGGTCAATATCCCTCTCCCATTTTAACCTGGGATTAGAAGGCCTTGCCACCACATAAATTGGAGAACCAACACGGGGATCACCAAAAGTTACGGAGTTAACACTGTTATAGGAAGGGCTCAAAAAGTTAAGATAGGAAGCAGGATCGTTGAGCGAGCTATTTCCGATTTCGCCATAACTTGCCCTTATTTTTAAATAATTCAATTGCTTTAAAGAAGAAAGAAATCTCTCCTTAGTTGCAATCCACCCAATTGAACCGGAAGGGAAAAGAGCATATTTGTTATCGTTGTAAAACCTGGACGAGGCATCTCTTCTAACATTGCCTTCTACGAAATATTTTTCTTTGTAATTATAGTTAAGTCTTCCAAAAATTGCTCCCCAGGTATCCTGTGATTCGTAACCACCGGTACCAATGAAATCGCCCTGCATAAAATTGAGGTAATAATAATCAGGATTGGTAGGATCCTGGCTTTTATAACGGGAAGCCGAATTGCCTACACTATATTCCCTTCTTGACTCGTACCCTGCCAGCAAATTAAAGGAATGATCATCATTTAAACGATAAGAATAATTAGCTGTTTGTGTCTAAATCCAGTTAAAGGTATGATTGGAATTATTGTAAGCATTGTCTGATTTATCAAGTGTAGAAGGATCTGTAGGATCGAAGTTTCTATCAAGGTTGCCATTGTAATAACGAGGCGTGTAACCGGCACTGTAACCCTGGCCGGTATTGATATTCATCTGACTCCTTACATGCAGATTTTTTATCGGACTCACATCCACATAAGCAGCACCAATGACACCGATCACATAATTTTTATTATAGATGCCTCTCGATAAAGCTGCAATAGGATTTGAGTTTCTGTCAATTCCGGTTTGACTGAATTGGCTGAACTGGTTAAAGCCAGGCCTTGATACAAAAACCGGCAAAGTAGGCTCCGTTCTCATCACGGGCATTAAATCGCCCTGCCCCGCATTAACCCAGTTTTCGAACCTTGGATTTAAATTAAAACCAACCTTCAAATACTTATTTGGGGTAAAATCCAAATTCACTCTCGCTAAAACCTTTTGCCAGTAAGCTCCACCCACAGTATAGTTTCCATCGGATTTTGTGTAGCCTAAACTTGCAAAAGAGTTCAGCTTTTCAGTACCGCCGCTAAAACTAATATTCGCATTTATTTGATTGGCGCTTTTAACAGACTCCTTCCACCAGTTAGTGTTAGCTGCATTGGCAGGTGGCACGTAAGCCGGGTTTCTTCTTTTTTGCACCGTCATATATTCAGTAGCATCCGCCATTTTCGGATCCTGGTAATATGCACTTCCATAAGATACATCCGCATCGGTTTGAAACCTGCCGAGCTTACCTTTTTTGGTGGTGATAATAATTACACCACCGGAAGCATCGGAACCATATATCGCCGCACCCGAAGCATCTTTTAAAATGTCTACGTTTTCAATATCTGCCAGGTTCACAAAATTCAATCCCGACCTGCCCAGGTTAATGCCGTCCATAATAACCAGGGGATCGGTACTATTTTGCAAAGAGGTAAATCCACGGATTAATATTTTTTGGGTGGGTGGATTTGCACCACCACTATTGGATACCTGCACACCCGATGCCCTGCCTTGTAAAACAGAACCAAGATTTGTGGAAGGCATACCGGCAAGATCGGCTCCCTTAACAGAAGATATAACAGAGGTTACCGCATTTCTCTTTGTTTTACCATAGCCCTTATCTACATATATTTCCACATCTGCTAATTGGTTTGCCTTTGGAACCAATACTACATCAACGTTGGCAGCAGCGGCTATATTAGTAGTTTCAAAACCTACATAGGAAATCTCAAGCATTGCTCCCGCAGGAATACCTGGTAAAGTGAAACTCCCATCTGCATTGGAGGAGGTACCTTTCGTTTGTCCTTTTTGCAAAATACTTGCGCCACTAACCGCTTCGCCATTGGCCGACTTAACAGTTCCCTTTACAATGATTTGCGCCCATGATGTAATCACCATGCAACAAAAAATACAAATCAGTGATACTTGTTTTGGAATTTTATTTCTCATATAATAAAAGTTATCGTTTGGATGAATTATTTATTGACGTTCAAATTTGCAACGGTTAGTATAGCTATCAAACGTTACCTTATAAGTTACAGGCGTAGTAGTAATTGGGATATCGGCATTTACACCACCGCCAAAAACGGTATAGTTCGGGTCTTTACCAGCATCAAATCTCCAGAAATCGCTCCAGCCATTGTTGGTGGTAATGATGAACTGGGCAGTGGTATAACTGCTACCCGGCGGTGTTCCCACCTTCACTGTTTTTGTAAAGCGATATGGATTGGCTGGATCCTTGTCCATCAATACAATATCAGGTAATGCATTCTGCCAGTTCATATTGGGATAATCAAAAAATCCCCTTCCAACTAAAGCGGTTTGAACATAAGCCGCCGCAGGATCTGGCCTGGGTAAAGCCTGTGTGTTAAATGAAAGGTTTAAGGTATTTAAGCTGATTTTATAATAGCCGATTGCCGGTAAAACAATGGGAAGAGCCTTTGTATAATCGCCACTCAATTTAGCAGTGTTGGTAGGGTCAATTCCGTACATGAAAGGTTTGATGGTTGTTTTACTGGGGATAAACCAAACAGTTGAATTGGCTGCCGCCGAATAATAAACTGTTTCGTAATTATAAGATGATGTTTTATTTACCAATGCAGGAACCCCAAACAAGTCGCTGGTTAATTTTGACGGATCAGTACTTTCTATCAAATACATTTGCGGAAAATCAGCATTTAAAAGAATTTTAAACTGCGTTGATTTTGTTGCATTACCTGAGTTGGTAGCCGTTAGATTGATACTATGAATTTTATTTGCGGCTGTATCCGGCATTTTAAATTTATATTTCACATGGTAGGTTGTAGGATTGCCCAAATCTGCCAATGAAACAGTATTGTATAAATACCAATCATCATAGCGAAGCGTAAACGATTTTAAACCGGCATCATCTGCCAGGTCGGCCTCCATATAAAACTCATTGCCCAATGTTGTAATGATTACATCATTATTGATGGCAATGGTTGGCGGAATCGTTGACACCGGAGCCTCATCCTTTTTACAACTCAATTGTAGTACAATGAACGAAATCAATAATATTAACCCCGGAAAAGAAATATGTTTTCTCATAATAAATCGTTTTGCTTTTTACTGTTTAATTGCCTGTACAAGGTTGGTTTGTGCATCAAACACAAAAAGATAAGTTGATGCAGTTGATGTTATTGGTAACTCCGTATTTACGCCTCCATTAAATACGGCATACTCCGGGGAACTGCCATTATTAAAGCGCCAGAAATCTGTCCAGCCATTATTGGTAGTTAAAATATATTGAGCGGTATTGTAGCTGGCACCGGCAGGTATCCCGAGCTTCAATTTTTTTGTAAACAGAAAAGGATTAACAGGATCTTTATCCATCAAAATAATATCCGGCAATGCATTTTGCCAATTCATATTTGGATAATCGTAAAAGCCACGACCAACAAAAGCCACCTGGTTTGGCGCAGTTCCAACTGGTGTATAATTATCGAGTGTGAAGTTCAGCAACAATGTATTGATGGTAATTTTATAGTAGCCCGTTTTATTGAATGTAATCGGCAACGACCTGGATGCGTCTGTTAGTAACTTTGTTGCGTTACCCGGATCGATACCAATAGCCACGGGGCTTACACTGGTTTTATTAGGAATAAAACGAACTTTGGTGCCTGCAGTTTTTGCGTAATAAATTACCTGGAAAGTATGCGATGCCAGTTTATTCATCGCAACCGGCACGCCGTATAAATTACCACTCAATGCTGCGTTATCAACAGCATCTGTTAAATAAATTTTACTGTAATTAAGATCCTGCAGACCTACTTTAATTTCCGTAAAATTGGTGGCACCTTTTGAATCGGTTGCTTTCAATGTAATGGAATGAATTTGTAAAGCAGCATTGGCAGGAATGGTTACCGGCTCATTTACGATATAATCATTACCTGTTGTAGTAATAGTTTTTGAAAGGTTCCATGGCTGGTAAATCAGTTCCACTTTTTGCAACCCATCCGGCGAAGAAATTTTTGCCTGAACATGGATTGTTTTACCGGTACTATCCAAAATAAAATCCGACACATTGGTAAATAAGATGGCTTCGGTTGGGGCTTTTAAAACACTAACATCATCTGTGGCTTTTTTACACCCCACCATCAAAATTGACAGCAATAGAAAGCCTGTCAAAACAGCAATCGTTGTTTTCTTCATATTTTACAATTTAATCGTTTAAAAATTATTAGGGCTTCATTAGTTTTTTAATATCCGGTCCGGTCAACTTTGTGATCGGGTTAAATTTGTTAGTTTTCATATATTGTATAAGGCTGTATCTTAATTGCCTGGCCACCGCACGATGTGTTAAATCGTTGTTGATATCCATACTGCAGAACAACAGTTTACCGCTACCCACCCTTGCTTCGATTATGCCCGCCATGGTACGATTTTTAAAAAAGTTATCGATCGCTCTTAACACGATGGCAGAAGCGCCAATGCTGGTGCTATCCAATACCAGTGTGGTTGAGTTTTTACACAAGTCCCACCATTGCCAGTTAGAATAGGTATCGGTTGGAAAATGTTTAAATGCGGGATGAGCAGGATCAATCGTTAGCCCCATGGTGCCGGGTTGGTTAGGGAAATGAACAGGGCTCCAAAACACCTGGACAAATTTCCCTTCAACACCTTTTATCTTTTCCTTTGCAGGATTTAGTAAAACAGTTTTCCCTTCATTCAAGGCTTTTATGGCATCGTCCGTATCAGTTGAAAAAACGATACCCGGTTCGGTTACGCTACTATTATCCGGGTACACCCAAATACTCCAGCTATTGGTATAAAGAGTGTTTTCAATACCCACCGCAACCGTTAACTTTTGTGCTGTTGCAACTTTATTTAAAGCAACATTGAAATTGCCAATATTTATCCCATTGCCAATTTCAATTTTTGAAGGCAATATTTTCCCGCTTGCTATCACAAGCTTTGCCTCATTTAAAATCTCCCATTTAACCGCAGGTTTATGAATTACCGTACCACCAAAATTTGCAATCTCTATCGAAGCTGTAAAATTTTCCTGGTTGGTATAGGTAGCTTTCGGGTACCTGATCAATGGCACTACCGGTGAACAAAATTTTCTAAAATCTCCGGGCGTAATCAATCCCTTACTTTCCCAAAAAGCATCCAATATCCCCACCAATGCCGTTCCCTGTCCGGGAAAATCATGCAGGTCAAGCAACTGAAATCCACTTACTCCTTTGGTTTTTAAGGCCCGTTCAATTTCTTCCTTGTAAAGCAACACCGCCAATTTCCCGCTTGCCTTTGTGTAATTGCCCGCCAGCGAAAGCATCTTCTTTTTCGCCAGGTCTTTTTGTACGGCAACAAAATTTACCGGCCTTAGTACACCCGTATACTTGGGCAGTTCTGCCATATTCGGAAACACTGCATACTGGCCAACTTCGTGAATAATCAACGGTACTTTTAAACTATCTACCGCTGTGTTATAATCTTTATTGAATGTGGGCGATTCTGTGTCAAAAATCCCCTGTCCACGAACCCACCCTTTATTGGTGTACTGGGTAACAAAAAAATCATCCTCAGGCTGTGGTGAAGTACCAAACCCCTTTTCAAAAGTGAAAGTTGTAGTGGTGTATAATCTTCTGTTATCTTTAGATTTTAATAATGCCACTTCGTCTGCCAGCCATTTCATATCCCCCTGCATTTCATTTCCCATACTCCAGAAACAAAAGGAAGGATGATTACCAAAATACTTTATCATCCTGTCGGCTTCGGTCTTTAAAAATCCATCCGCAGCAGCATCTTTGCCAATTTTTAATGTCCACACGGGCAATTCAACCTGTAGATAAAACCCAATTTCATCAGCAGCTTCAAACGCAGCCTCAGGCGGGCACCAGCTATGAAAACGAAGATGATTTAAACCATAGGATTTCGCTATTTTAAACACCCTTGTCCAGGCAGCTTTTTCCATTGGAGCATGGCCCTCTTTGGGAAAAATGCTGCACTCCAAAGTACCACGAAGAAATAATGGGCGACCATTTATTTTTAGTTGTGCATCAGCGTTACTGATTTTTCTAAAGCCGAATGAGATCGTATTGGTATCTGCACCTTTACCCGTTTTTACCGATGCAGAAAGTGTATATAGTGCAGGATTAAATTCATCCCATTTTTTTATGTGTCCTTTAATTTTTATTGCTTGATTATATTCATTCTTACCAGGGTTTAAAACAACCGCGCTGTCTAAAGAAGCTACTTTATTATTTGCCGATACAATTGAAAAATTAATACTGCTGTTTACTGTTGCATTTGTTTCGTTATTGATGATGGTTGTCACTTGCAGTGTGTTATTTTCGCCATCACCGTATGCCTGCACATTATCTACAAATACTTCTTCCCTTGCGCTGATACCAATTTTACCGATTACACCATTCCAGATAATTTGCGTTTCGTTTGTGTAAGCATGGGCGAAATTTGCAGTTCCTAAACTGATATCATATTTTCTGCTATTGTCAACCCGGAGCGTTATTGTATGCCTGCCTGGTTGCAAATAACCGGAAAGGTTAAATGTATGGGGCGTAACCAGGCTCTCTCCACGTTCATTTACTGGTTTTCCATCCACCCATATTTTTGTTTCCCAAATCACTCTCTCTAAAACGAGTTCCAACTGTTTAGCTTTCCAACCGGCGGGAATGGTTATTTCTTTTTGATACCATGCTGCACCGGTATACGAAACTTTGCGCCATAAATGCAGCAACACTTCTTTTTTTAATTCAGGTATCACTTTCACCGGGTTGCCGAAACCGGCATCATCCATAGTGCCAGGTAACTTTATTTGCTGGATAAAAAAAGACGCAGGCTTGCTAAACCATTGCTCCTTTTCACCTTTATTTAATGAGTCAATTTTAAAAGCCCAGTTGCCGGCAAGGGATAAATATTTTTGTTGACCCATTAATGCAATGGGCACCAAAAACAAAACAGGAAATAATATTTTCTTTAAGGAAATCATCAATCGTTTATTAAAAAATGAGTCTTAACTAATTTTATTCAGGTGTGCTAAAAATTCAATCATATGCAAGTGTACAGCAGCACCCTGGTGATTTATATCCGTGGCCAGTAATGTTCTAAAACTGCTTTTTGCATTATTTTCATTACCAAATTCCTTAACAATAATGTGGGCGGTAAGCAGGCTTTTAGCCGCTGATCATTCATATCTTTCATTACAGCAAGTTTTTTCGCTTTTAAAATTTAAAATGCATGTCAAAAGTAATGCAGTTATCTCCAATAACTGATGGATAGAATATGGATTTAGATGGATTATTTTACGGTAATTAATACCCCCTTTTAATCAACCAGTTCCAAATATTTTATCATTTGCCGATGCACCATTGCGCCCTGGTGATTCTTATCCAATGCCAATACTTCGTCAAATAATTTCGCTGCATGCACTGTATAGCCATTCCCCAGACCCAAATTACCCAGGCCCATTAAATACAGGCAGTGTATCCTGTTCCGTAAGTTCAGGTCAGCATCAAATACCAATAGGTCAGGAAGAGAAACCGCGAAGTAGTCAATGCTGATTTCATCTGTAAGATGCTCCTGGCCAAAGTCTGCGAGGCGTATGAAAATCTGCAGACCCTTGTTTCTGTCATTCAATTTTATCCATGCAAGCCCCTGGTAGAAGATTTTATCCGGCTGGGCGTCGTTATAAAATATGGCCTGCACCGGCTCGCTTATCCCCTGTGTAGCAAGTTGAAAGTACCTGTTCGCTGAGTCGGCCTGTCCCAGCAGCTCATAAGCCACCCCTTTCCAATAATAGATATCATTTTCCTGGGTACCGGTAAGCTTTCCTTCTCCAAGGTTAGATGGATAATTTTCTGCTTCATTCAGCAACCGGATAGCATCTTCATATTGCCCCTGCTCAATAGCCTGCTTAGCTAATTCGAGGTGACATACCAGGTATTGACCCACCACCTTTCCTTCTCCACCTTCCCATGGATGGAACTGGCAGGTTGAGATGAGATCCATGACCTCCTGGTATTTTCCCAATTGATTGTACAGTGTTATTCTTTCCAGGTACAGGTCTTCTCTTTTTTCTACAAGCGGAAGATGCTGCTCTAAAAAATCAAGTCGCTCCTGGTGATCCTTGTTCAATTTTTTATACAACTGATCAAGCTCCATTAAAACACGGGCATCAGCTTGATCTAACGAAAAAGCTTTTTCCAAAGAGCTTAGTGCTTTACCCGGATCATTTAATTTATTGAAATAAGCCAGTGAAAGATTTCGATGCACCGTAGGGAAGTTATCGTCAATTATAACAGATTGTTCCCAGCATTCAATGGCCTGTTCATACTGCCGTTTATGATACCAGAAATTACCGAGATAATAAAATGCTTTGGCATCTCTTGGATTGAATTCAATTGCTTTTTGCAGTACTGGCACATCTTCTATCCTGTTGGGGAAAACAAAATCCGGTGATAGTGAGGATGCCAATGAAAAATGCTCAAGCCCTTTGGTTTGATTACCGGATTGAAAGGCAAACCAGCCGAGATAATATTCAGCCAATGTATTTTGATCACCTTCCTTTTTATAAATAGCTAGCAATTCAGCCGCTTCACCATACAAACCTGCATGTGCATAATCAAAGGCATACTCTATAAAATTGTGTGCACAGTTGCGGCTTAACTTTTTTAATTCCGATAGTGTTTCTGCTGCAGCTACTGTGTCCCCGGATGGCAACAAAAGATATTTTTCAAAAAGACAACCAAAGTTGAAAGGATCAAGATTCAAAGAATCTTTAATCAAAGCAGCGGCTTCCGCATGCCTGTTTAATTTACGCAGGATAAATACGGTTGCATGCCTGGCAGAATGACTATGATAATTTTTGATCAACGATCGTTGAATTAAATCCATTGCTTCTTCATAATTCTTTTTCAGTGTAGCAATCCTTGCCAGGTTTAAATAACCTGCATGTTGCCAGGCATCGTTCCAAACACTTTTATAGAATGCGTCAAAAGCGGCATCATTTTTACCCTGCATTTTAAGCGCCCAGCCAAGATTATAGTAAGCCTCCCCATCATATGGATTTGGATTACGCTGTGTTAAAGTGGCAATTGATCTTCGTAAATAGGGTTCTGCTTTTGAAAATTGCCCCTTTCGCAAATACCACAATCCCATTGCATTATTATTGCGTGCATCTTTCGGGTCTCTTCTTAAGGCCTCTTGATAGTAATCAGTTGCTGAGTAAGTTGGATGACGATATTGTTCCAGGTGTAAACCGGTTAAATACAATTGCTCATTATTTTCAACCTCGTTTGGTCTTTTGGCAGCCAATGCCGGTGTAGGTATCTCCTGCCCCGTTTCCTTTTCCTCCTGGTAAGCTACCAATACCTTACCTGTATCCAGGTTGGTAATAAGCAATTTTATTGCTTCGGCTACAACTGTTTCCTTGAGTATAATTTTTTCCAGGTAAGGATTTTCCGGTGAAGAGGAAATGTTTTCACTGAATAACACTTCTTCACCTTTTACCAGCTTAACTTCTATATTTTCATACACCGAAGTAACATATAACCTGATGGTTGCTTCGGCCCCGTTAAAATCAACATATACAACAGCATCTTTTGTTGCATTCTTTACTACACCTACATCCCTGTAAGGCATAAAATACTGCACAAAAGTCTTTTCTTCATAAGGATGTATCCACGAAAAATCCGGTTGATTATCGGTGAAGACGCCGGTCATCAATTCTATATAGGGTCCATCTTCATCAGTAAGGTTTCGGTCCCATGCCTGACCAAATTCACCATGTCCCCAGGTCCATTGTTTTTTGCCCGGCGAGATGTGGTGATCGGCAACATGCAGCAATCCTCCTTTACTATCATGTTCGTACCCGCCAACAAAATTGTATTTGGAGCTAACTGCCATGTACGAGGTAGGCACAGGGATATTCCTGTATCTCGATATATCCGTACCCGGTGCATAATCTACTTTATAATACACTCCTTTCGCAATAGGAAAAGAAGACACATCCCGTTTGCCATGATCAAACACAGCATGCACATCCGGTGGAAAAATGGATTGGTAATCGTCATTAACTTTCACCGCGGGGTTTGACCACCATAAAAATGTTTGGGGGAATGGGGTGCGGTTGTACAATTTTCCCTGTATCTCAATATATGCCTTGCCGGGGTAAAGTGTAAAGCCGGCCATGCCTTTTGTGCGGAACATTTTTTCCACTTCATTTACCCAAACGGTTTTGCTGCCATCTTCATTTTCTTTAATCGTAAAATCGATTGGTTCAAATGTGGAGGGCCGGTGATGTTGCGGCCAGTTGAATTCAATTCCCCCCGAGATCCAGGGCCCGGTCAGGCCTACCAAAGCTGGTTTAATTACCTGGTTATAATAAACAAAATGCCTTTGTTTCACTTTATCATAGGCCATTTGTATCCGTCCGCCCAGTTCGGGCAGGATCATTACTTTGATATAAGCATTTTCAAGAAAAACTGCTTTGTAGGTTTTATCAATCTTTTCGTCGTAAATTTTTTCGATCACCGGGTGTGGGTAAACAACGCCGCTGCTTCCCTGGTAAATTCTTTTTTCAAGGAACATGGGATTCTTTTCAGGTGCCCCAACCGGGTAGGTTGGTATAACTACATCCTCTTCCCATGCTTTTACTTCCTGGTTCATATAGCAATGTATTTTTGTAGATTCAAAATTAAGTGGTTCCCCCATCTGAATTAATGGAGTAAAGTCGGCTTTTGATGGATTTTTTTACGGAGGTTTGTTGAAAATTAAAAATTCCAGAATCATCTTGCTAAAATTTTCGGAATGGATAGTATCAAAAAAAAAGAAGGGTTCCAGGGCCAGAAAGCAGTTGTAATACCCAGGCAGATCCTCAATAGCAGGTGTGCCAAAAACCCGGTGATCAATACATTATATATTACGGATATTGGCTACTATCCAAAGGCGAAATTTCATTACCGGGAAAGAATTCATGGCGCTGATCAGCATATCCTGATCTATTGCCATGAAGGAAACGGAAAAGTTACAATCCGCAAAACAGAGTATATAATCGGCCCGGGTGATTTCTTTGTCATTCCAATAAAAACGGCGCATACCTACACTGCAGATGAAAACAATCCATGGACTATTTACTGGGTTCATTTCAAAGGTAGCACATCTAACCAGATCGTTTCCTGCATCGAAAAAA
>JANPIJ010000199.1:0-7021 GCA_031424955.1 Ferruginibacter sp.
TTATCTTAGTCACTTTATCTATTGCATCGTAAAAAATGATATAAGCTCCACTTTTTTTACCAGCCCACATTAAATTATTTACAAAACGGGTAACTAATTTGTCGTTGAACTTTGGATCTGGTGCTAACGGTATTTTTTTTGGTTGTGTCTTACGCATTGTTGTTTATTTTTTATCGTTGTACGATAAACGTGAAACGGGATATATTAAATTATTTTTTTGCTTTTTCTTTCTTAGTTCCGTATTTACTGCGACTTTGCTTACGATCTTTAACACCAGCAGTATCCAGGCTACCACGAACGATGTGATATCTTACACCTGGTAAATCCTTTACCCTTCCTCCGCGGATCAATACAATCGAGTGCTCCTGCAAATTGTGTCCTTCACCCGGAATGTAGGCAATTACCTCAATTTTATTGGTTAAGCGAACCTTTGCAACTTTACGTAAAGCTGAGTTTGGCTTTTTAGGTGTAGTTGTATACACCCTTGTGCAAACACCACGACGTTGAGGACAAGCATCTAAAGCTCTTGATTTGCTTTTGGCTCTGATTATTTCTCTTCCTTTTCTTACTAACTGTTGTATTGTAGGCATTTTTAACCCTTTATTTTTTGGACGGCAAAGGTAGTAATTCTCAACTAAAAATTGAAAATTAATAATTATTTTTTTTAGATTTCTTCCATAGTTCAACAAAACACGTTCAAAATGGGGTTACAAAACTATCACCTTTTCGGAAATTTCTTCATTTGTATTCATGTCAATACACCTTAAAGTATAAATCCCTTTAGCCAATGAGTGAGGTCTCGCTAACCGCAAAGTACTATTGACACCCGACACATAAGTGGTTTCCCATACCCCCTGGCCAACCATATTTAACAGAGTAATTTTATATACATGTCTTGATGCCCCCACCAAATTAATTGTAAGCATATTTGATACCGGGTTCGGGTAGCATTTAAGCGTCCATTTGCTTTTATGCTTTTCGAGCATGATCGTTTTACTGTATGTAAAAGTATGATCATGGTATAGCAATTTCAGCCGGTAAAAATTTTTGCCGGCTTCGGGTTTGATATCCATAAAATTATATTCAGACGTTCCTGATGAATTTACAATTGGATTTAACCGCCCAATTTCAACGTATGTACCATCATTGCTTCTTCTCTCAACTACATAATTCTTTAGTTCCTGCTCTTGCCCTGTTTTCCAGCTCAAAAGCCCTTTGTCATTAATCAGCTTTCCCGAAAATGATATCATTTTTACCGGTAATACCAGGTAGCAAAGGCCATTTAAGTTATATACATAAGTTCTTTTTACACAACCTGTATTTACTAAAACATGGCAAACATAGGTACCTGTATCATTTGCGGATAAGTAAGGAATATAAACCTTGTACCCCGAGCCGAGATACGTACTATCAACGCTGTTATAATTTTCTTTTTTAAACCAGGCGTACGTTGAATTAAAAATTGTATCTACCGATAAACTACTACTACTTTGAAAGCAATTGCTATCTACATCAATTTTATAATTTGCCAGTGGTAAAATGCTTGCATCCCCCAAAGTAGCATTTCCGCAAGCATCTAAAACCCTTAATCTAATAAGAGAATAGTTTGTTCCATTATCAATACTGAATACAGGACTTGATTGCGGTGTAGTATTGATGGATGGAAAAGATGGCGTACTCCCAATGATTTCATAAGAAAACGGGCCTACTCCATTGGAAGCGACCGCTCCAATGCTAAACCCGCTAACATCACATTGGTAAGCCGATGACCTGCTCAGGTTTGGATAATAATATGGAGCTATCGTAACAGTATCATACAAATACTTGTTGCAAATATCGTTTAGCTTGTACCGTACAATATAAGTTCCTGTTCCCAGATCATTAAAAGTAAATACTCCCCCGGATGCTGTATTTGGGGATAATTCAGGAGATAAAATTGTTCCATTCTTTTTAATTATTCGTACAGTAAACACTCCCATGTTGGTATTGGTACTTAATTGTATTTTTCCGGACCCGTTCTGCCAGGCGGCACTGGGACATTGTGCAATTACACTTGCTGTATGAGTTGCAATGCTGGCGGTAACCCCCGTAATGGCGGAATCAGCAATTCCACAATTGTCTGTTGCTACAATTTTATAAGTTTCACCGGGTACTATCCCTGGGATACTATCAATATTAATGCTGGTGGAATTATAATTTCTATCGAAAAATAATGTGCTATCCGGCTTATATATTTTAATATTTACCGGAAGAACCCCACCTGAAACTGACACAGAAATGGTCGCATAACCATATGAACAGGATTTAGTTGTTCCTACCGAAATATCCAATACTTTGGGATATGAACTAAAGCACCGTATGATGGTAGTGTCATAACAGGTATTTATTATTTGAATACAATAGCTGCCGTAAGCCAAATTATTAAAAGTACCTGTTGTATTACAACTCAACTGAACATTGTTGCTATCGTAAATGCAGTACTGCGGATTGGTGAGATTCTGCTGCCCCGTAATTTTTGCGGTAAAACTGGTACAGGTATTATTGCTGATGCTTACGGAACTGGTGGCTGCGGGTTTAGGCGCTGACGCTGTAAAGCAATATTGGAAGAGTGTGTCAGGGCAGCCATCCCGTGCCTTAATGCAATAAGTACCGTATGGAATATTATTGAAAATACCGGTATTATTACAACCAATTAAAGAATCAGTTTGTGTGTACAAACAGTATTGTTCACCTGTTAAATGGTTGCTGCTAGCTGTTACTGTAAAGGTTGAACAAGTTTTATTGGTGATATTGGCAGTAAGATCATTTGTAACAGTAGCAGCCCCTACCGTGAAGCACCTTGTTATGGTTGTGTCGTAGCATGCATCATAAACGGTTACACAATGATTGCCAACAGTTAGGCTGTCGAAAATGCCTGTGCTGTTGCATTCTATGAGCACGCCTGCTGTATCATACAAACAATATAGCGGCGAGTATAGGCTATCGCCACCCACAGTGATTGTTACATTTCTACAATTTATGTAAGAAGGGGTAATTGTTGCAGGAACCACAGGTCGTGGCCTTAAAATATTAAAGCATCTTGTGATGATAGTATCACGGCAACTGTCATCTGTTGTAATACAATACCTGCCATAGGCAAGGCTATTAAATATACCGTTGCTGTTGCAACTGATCTGTGTGCCTGCAGAATCATATAAACAATAAGAAGGCATCGTTAATCCCACCTGCCCGGTAATAGCTGCTGAAAACGTTGTACAATTCTTATTGTAAATATTGACAGTATTTCCAACAGACAATGGAGGAGGAGAAACTGTAAAACACCTTGTAATAATTGTATCGGGGCATAAGCTGTGTGCCTTTATACAATAGCTGCCATAGGGGATGTTGTTAAATACTCCGGTTCCATTGCAGCCGATTTGAACATTATTGTTATCATACAAACAATAATCGGCATTAAAAAAATTTACCAGGCTGGTTAGTGATGCTGTAAAAGAATTACAGGTTTTATTACTGATGGTTACTGAAGCACCAACAGAAGGATTGAACTTAAGTGTAGTAGTGGCCTTTTTGATTATCCCGCATCCATCTTTTGCAATGATATCTATAGATGCGGCCCCGTTTAGATAGAATGTAAAAGCTGAATTTGAAGACCATATGGTGTCCCCCGGATAACGTACAACACCATACATAAATCCGGGCAGGGGACCTACTGTACTTACATTACCCCTGCTATCAATTACTTTTATAAAGCCTGAGGCAGAATCACAGGAGAGTTTATTAAAACTATATGAATCGATCCACCAGGTATAATTATTAACCTTAATACTCCTGGTTTGAATTCCACCACAGGAATCTGTCATTTGTATACTATAATCCCCCCCAATTAAATTAGGGAAGATCCCGGTATTATTTGAGGTGCCAACACCCATTGGCGAGGGAGCCATAATGGAATAAGTAAATGGTGAACGGCCAAATTGAAAACCATTAACAATAATGCTTCCATTATTGCCATTATCACAACTTACATCGACCCCTTGAAGGGTAAATCTCGGATCCAGATAACTGCCTTGTACTACCACATTGGTTTGTGTAAAAGTGCAATTAGTAGTAATGTCGTTTATTATTACGGTGTACGTACCAGCCGACAGCCCGGTAATAGAATCACTGGTAGTAAAATTGGTATTAACCGGGCCTGTTGTTTTGTATTTGTAAGAACCTGAACCTCCCGTGGCATGAACACTTATTGAACCGGTTGCCGCACACCTGGATTCGTATGTATTAAATGTAGCTGTAAGGGAAGTACAATTCTGGGCTTTTGATTTATTGGGAAGAATGCAACAAAAACAAAGCGCCAATTGCACAAAAAAGTAGATTTTTTGCATAGTTCATAGGTTTGGTTCACAAAATTGAGACCGACGGATTACGGAATAATGGGCACTAAAATTATCAAACGAAATTGATTAGGAAATATTGGATAAGATATATATTAAAGTAAAATCACGCAGCCGTAATTTTTCATTTCGTATAGTAAAACCTACATGTAATATTAACCAACAAATTAAAAACCGGCTATAACATTTACCTGGCAGAAACCCTCGCGATGCATTATTGGGGAGTTTCAAAAAAAGAGTGCATACTTCGCGTTAATTTGGTTGTCGTTTACTTCGGAAAATGATATGTTCCACAGTCGGTAATTAATTCATTCCCAGGCATAAAAAAAGGGCATTTTTATATACCCTTGCCACAAAAAATAATTACACTTTAAATAACCAGCCATGTACATCGGGTTCCTTACCATATTTAATGGCATCCATTCTGCGTTTTATTTCCGGAGCAATAATCCATTTATCTACCTCAAACTTCATCACGTCGTCTTTATACTTCAATTCCTTAATTAAGGAAATCGTAGCTGCTGTACCCGTTCCAAACACTTCCTTTAAAGTTCCTGCTTTATATGCACTCATAATTTCATCAATGCTTAAAGCCCTTTCTTCTACATTGTATCCCATATCCTTTAAAAGGACTATGGTGCTGTCCCTGGTAACGCCTTCCAGGATAGTACCGCTTTCCAGCCCTGGAGTTACTGCTGTCTTTCCAATAATAAAAAACACATTCATCGTACCACATTCCTGTACAAATTTGTGCTCAAATGCATCCATCCATAATACCTGGTCGTATCCTTTTTTATTGGCTTCCGCAGAAGCAAGCAATGAGCCACCATAATTTCCCGCTGCTTTTGCAAAACCATAGCCGCCCTGCACTGCACGGGCATACTTTTCTTCCACATAAATTCGCATGGGAGTAGCATAATAGGGACCTGTGGGGCTTAAAATAATTAAAAACTTGTACTTTTCACTGGGTCTTACTCCAATGGCTTCATCAGTACTAAACATGAATGGCCTAATATACAAGGCATGATTTTCTTTATCGGGTATCCAGTTCCGTTCAATGTCTACCAATAAGCGCAATCCTTCGATAAATATTTCTTCCGGCACCGTGGGCATTTGCATCCTTTCAGCAGAAACATTAAACCTTTTAAAGTTGTCGTATGGCCTGAATATCTGTGGATTACCTGCGGTATCCTTGTATGCTTTTATACCTTCAAATATAGCCTGACCATAATGTAATGCTGCGAGGGAAGGATCGAGTTGTAAGGGTTGGTAGGGTACTATCCGGGGAATTCCCCATTGACCATTCGCATAATCTACTTCCAACATATGATCCGTAAAGTATTTCCCGAACGGAATGTTTTCCAAACTGAAATCATTTAGTTTGCTGCGTTGTACCTTAGTGATATTAAAATCTTCAACTGCTGTCATAATCCTTAATTTTACAGCAAAGAAACAAAAAAAAACACAGAGTAAATTGCCGTTTTATGAGTTTAGACAATATTCAACTTCCGTCAATTGTACTACAGGGGCTTTATAAACATTGCCTGATAGATTTAAAAAATGAGCAACAATTTGATATCAAAACGGAGTTACAAAGGTTCTCAACATTAGGAAATAATCGCGGGCATGTACTTATTCTAGTGGAAAGTGAGGAAACACTGTATTTGCCGGATGACCTATTGAATTTTCTAATGGGTGTGTTGGCTGCCTGTAATTTAAATATGGAGGATGTGGCTATTTTAAACATCAAAAAAAACAAATCTGTTACCTATAAAAATTTAACCAATGAGCTAAAACCTGAAAAGATATTTTTGTTTGGCGTTACACCTTCGGGAATTGGATTGCCTTTGGATTTTCCAAATTATCAAATTCAACGATATAATAGTCAAATTTATTTAACAGCACCGGCATTGTCTCATGTTCAGAATAATAAAATTGAAAAGACAAAACTCTGGACCTGCCTGAAACAAATTTTTGAAATAAAATGAACTTTTGAATTAAAATAGCAAATACAAATGAACGGTATTTGTAAAAATTACCATCCTCTTTTTTATGAATACACTTATTTTCGCGACCAATAACCAGCACAAAGTGGATGAAATACGCAATGTTTTAGGAAGCAGATTTGAAATTATTACTTTAAAGGAAGCAGGCATTGAAATCGATATCCCGGAGCCACATAATACGTTGGAGGCGAATGCAACTGAAAAATCAACTACCATATACCAACTAACCGGGAAAAACTGCTTTAGTGAGGATACCGGTTTGGAAGTAACAGCACTGAACGGTGAGCCAGGAGTTAAAAGCGCACGTTATGCCGGAGAAACCCAATCTTTTAAGGCAAATGTTGAAAAGCTACTTCAGAAAATGGAAACTGTTGAAAACCGAAAGGCCCGTTTTAAGACGGTAATTTCATTGATAGTGGAAAGTGAAGAAATTCAATTTGAAGGGATATGCGATGGGGAAATAATAATGAAAGAAAGAGGGCAAAATGGTTTTGGATATGATCCTGTATTTGTACCAACCGGAAGTAAACTAACATTTGCAGAAATGAATACGCAGGAAAAAAGCACTTTTAGTCATCGCAAAAAAGCGATGGACAAATTAATTCTGTTTTTACAATCCGTTCA
>JANPIJ010000200.1:0-52617 GCA_031424955.1 Ferruginibacter sp.
TGAATTATTGAACGATGCGAGGGATCGGGAGCGGTATATTAAAAAACAAAAAAGTAGAAAGTACATTGAATTGCTAATCGGTAGCAAACAGCATAGGCATCCCGATTTTTAATCGGGAGGGTCATTGGTTCGAATCCAATCGAGGTCACGGATTATCAAACAAAAGCCTTGATAGCAGTAGTTATCAGGGCTTTTTTATTTTATGGGGAAATTGGAGGGGGCATTTAGTGGTGCATCACAAGAGCCGCAATGTTTACGGCCTGGCTCATATGCCCGGGATGACGGTGCCCGGAGAAATGGCACTAACCGCGGGCTGAGAAAGCGATTAACCGGCCCGGCACGGGAAGCCATCGCACATTGGCTATACCTCATTCCTGCGCCCGGGGGGCTGGGCTTATTACTTATTAACTGTCTGCATTATTTCCAAAAGGTCTTTTTTCATTTCAAGCCAATATTTGAGTTTGTCATCAATTAAACGTAAAACATCAGGGTTATCTTTGAAAAATTCTTTTAATTCATTTTTGAACTTTTTCGTTGTCCTACCAACCAGAAAAAGGTAGTTGTTGTCAGGTTTTTCAAATGTATAAAACACCTGTTGAGAAGGAAGTGCAGAGCCGCTTCCGGATGTATAAATGCCATATTGATAAAGACTTGCTTTGGGGCCTATAAATACGGGAGACAGGAATTTGTATGAGCCATCTTTTACCGGCTTTGACAAAAAAACGTATTTGTAACCTTCAGCTGAATATCCATAGCCTTTTATATCTGCAGGTGTAAATCTTTTTTTCGCATTTACGCTATCAACAACTTCAATCATGTTTGTAAAATTATTTTGTCCGAAAAAGCCTTTCGGGAATTTAATTTGGGTTACAACGGTGTCATTCTCTTGCGTTATGTAGTATCCCTTAGTTATAGATTGTGCATTAACCCTCACTATAGTTAGCATTGTGACGATAGTAAAAATAAAATATTTCATATTTCTGAATGTGTATCTTTTATGATAGCAGTTGCCTTCTGACTAGCAGCCTTGCCCGGCGCAAATGAATGATGCGCTACGACCACGCTTGATTGCAAATTACTGATTTTGAGCTTTCTTGTAGATTGTAGTGTGAAGTTTGTTTTTCAATCTGATGAGCTTTCCGGGGAAACGATTAACCGGCTGGACACAGGAAGCCATCGCACATTTGGCTACGCCTCATTCCTGTGCCTGGCTGGTGGCGACGTTGCCGGGAAGAATTCAATTCTCAAATATTATCCAACACCATGCAAGTCGTTTACTATTCTCAATTATATCACACAGGCAGCTTTTTATTTTTAATGAATGATGCAGGTTAGCATATATTTGTTTTTCAGGAACATCTTAACCCTAAAACCCTATGCGCCAAATCATTGCTTCAATATCCTTTTGTTTGCTTACGGGTATAGCCGGTAAATGTTATGCACAATTAGACATCGCCGTGTTATTAGGTGAAAGAGCTACTTCGCTTGAATCGCCTCTTGCATATGGCGGTTATTTAAAATTTGGTTTCCCCATCAGTGAGGCAGATGAAATTTCGGCAGAAGGTTCGTTACTAACCTGGGACGAAACCGATGCCGGTTATGTTGCCGGCAAATTGGGCTATTTATATACTTTCAATCGCCAGGGCTATGGCTGGTTTATTGAACCCCAGGCGGGCTATGTATTTACTGGCAGCGACCCCTGGTACAATAGCTACTATGGCGATGGAGATTTTAAGGGCGCAATTGGCACCATGAACGTAGGATACCGGTTTGGTCAAAATCGTTTTAAAGCCGATTTGGCACTTCGATACGAACATGTATTTAGTAATAACGTTGGCCAAATATCAACTGTTGGTTTACGGTTTGCAGTTTCTTTAGGAATTGGAAGAGGTAAATACTATGAGTAATTTGAAAGGTGATGTATAAACCTGGTGGTATCAACCCCGATTGATCATACACCATTTTTGAATAAAATACGGGTTGTCGCCGGGTGGTTGAATTCATCACCCTGTATTCTATCTACAGGGTGACATTTAAATACCCGGGCTAATTAATTGCATTGTTAGCAGTTCGTTGTTTATCTTTTACCAGGCATATAACTTTATTTAACTACCGCATTAATTTTTTGCCAAAGCTCATTGTCAAACCCGGAAAGAGCAAAATTTGGATTTGCCGGATCGGATGCATTTCCCATTCTTATCACCACCATATTTTTGCCGGGAACAACATAAATCCGCTGATCTTCTGCACCCATTGCTGCATACATATCTGCAGGAGCATTCGGCACTAAGGTATTTTGAAAAACTGTTTGTCCCCCGGGTACCATATATTTTGATTTACCATTTAGCCACCATAAATATCCGTAGGATGGATTTATATTTTGTGATGTACTAATACTTTCTATAAAAAATGGTTCGTTAATGATGGTTTCATTTTTCCATTTTCCTTTGTTAAGTGCCAATAGTCCAAATCTTGCCATACTACGGGTACTACTATGATATATTCTAAATATAAGCCCGTTATTCCAGAACCCATCCATTCCAATTTTGTTTTTCAATCTGGCGTTGAAATATGTTTCAAATTCCTGGTTGCCTGCCGCAGCAACAACGTCCATCAGTTTTTGAAAAACATTATGGTACGACCATCTTGTTCCGGCATCTGCCAGGTATGTTAAATTTGATTTTATAACAAATTCACTGCCATCGTTAATCCCCGAAGTCATGGTGAGCAGGTGTCTTGATGTTATTAAATCTTCTTTTGCCAGAGGTTCACTAGTCCAGCCTGCACTTAAATATTGAGATACTTTGTTGTTAATATTTATTAGCCCTTCCTGTTGAGCAATTCCTGTGGTGGTTGCTACCAATGTTTTACCAGCACTATTCCATTGCCAGTTGCTGGTTGATGTATGCCCGTTAAAATATTCTTCCATTACAATTCTGCCATTTACAAGAATCATAAAGGACCGGGTATTTTTTTGAATAAGATAATCTTTTAAAGGTTGAACAGCAGTTTCATTCCAACCCAAACCGGACAGCGATTTTGTTTCCCAGTTATTATCAGTGTTTGAAGGAAAATACATTGATTCATTAGGGGTGGGTGGTACAGCACTATTTTCTTTATTGCAACCTGTCAACATTGGAATGAACAGCAATAGAAGTAATTTTAAATTTCTCATAAACTAGGATATTTAATTGAATCGTTTGAGTGTTTAGCATTGACAATACTATTTCAAAAAGGTTTAAATATTCATTTTTGAATTTTGTAATGATTGTGTGTCGCCCGTTAAAATTACCGTTAAGGTCGTAATTAAACTATTCAAACCGGCGAATTGTTTAAATAGCTGAATATCCCTGGTGCATTGGATTGTTAGTATTATTGTAGAGGGGCGTCACTACCGTTACCAATTTTTTGCGCATCTGTTTTATACTTCGTTGTTACCCTGGATTTTTAAAATGTACTTTGATCTCGTAATCAGCTAACCGGTACAGAATCTTCACCTGCTGCTGCCTGCTATAGGCATTCAGGATCATCTTAATGTTGATTCATTTGTTGATCCTGGATTCAGAATGCAATGTGCTGAACAAAACGTCCAAGGCCTGTCTCTTTGCTTGTGGCAAGACGTTGGCGGAAAGGGAGAAAGCGATTAACCGCCGGGCACAGGAAGCCATCGCACATTGGCTATACTTCATTCCTGCGCCTGAAGGAGTGGTTCGCGGGGACACGAACCACGGCGGGGGAGCCTAGACTTTTGCTAATGTTGTAAGCAGCCATTATACTTAGAGCGCAAATAATATCGCAACAACTATGAGTGTAAAGCCAGCAAATCCAAACCAAATCCATTTAATTAATTCTCGTTCCTCATCTTTTAGTAATATATATCCCATTATCAATGCAATCGGTCCAAGTGTCAAACCTTTCAACAGCCAAAAAATTTTAGTCCAAATTGTAGGTCCATCTCCATATTCATAGCTCTTCAACATTTGTTTCATCCGGCGTTGGGAAGAAGTAAAAGAAAATCTTTCAAAAAAATTTAATTTCTTTCCTCGTAATCTTCCATACTGTTCGGGTGTCAGCCTGATGAATAATTTCATTTGTGCCACGCGAAGTTGCTCCTTGGTTGAAAGAATTAGATTGTTAACTGTTTCAACTTTTGGCGAAGGAGGAAAGGTAGATGAAGGTAAAGCCGTCCAGCCATTAAAGGTAAGATTCAAAATTGCAAATAGGGTAAAGACTAATTTTTTCATTTAGGGTTTCAGTTTATGGTAAAAAGTAAAGATAGGGGAACTATATCGTTGCTTGCAACGAAACGGCTTTGCGAAAGTTTGGAATTGGAACCTATTCCTCAACACCAACCACGGCAAAAAAGCAAATAACCGGATGGACACAGGAAGCCATCACACTTTGGCCATGCCTCATTCCTGCGCCTGACGGGGTAGGACGTGTCTGGGAAGAAAAAAGCGATTAACCGGAAAGGCACAGGAAGCCAGCGCACATTGGCTACGCCTCATTCCTGCGCCTAATTGAACAGGAGCTCCCGAATAGCGGGATAGACTGGATGAATCGAGAGGTTCAAGTCCGGTTCCGTGAGGAGGTTGGGGTGCAGGTGCAATTCCCTTTCCTTACTCGATTAGTGGCTGTTTTTCTCTGTACTCATAGTCAAAATTTTGTATTTTCTTGTCCATTTTATAATCAGAGGTACAATAATAAGTGTTGGGAGCAACCACGCTACAATTGCTGGTAATATTTTATTATTGACTACCAGGAAGGCTGTAACAGATGCAACATAACTTCCAATCATTCTTTGTAGATGTGTTGTCAAACCAAAATTCTTGATATTTGATTTACCATTAAAATTGATGTAGTCTTGATAAACAAATAATAATCCGATAGAACCAAAAACAACAAACACGATTCCGAAGAAATTGCCTTTTAAAATATAAAACACACCTAGTCCTATAAAAAGCAACGCAAATATTAACATTACAATAGACAGTAACCAATCAAAGACCTTAATGTTTTCGGTACTCGTTTTTCTTATATAACGTCTGCCACTCAATAACATATAAGAAGTGAAAACTGAAATTATGAAGAGGAAATAGTTCGGATGAATATAAGATAATGGAAGTGCAACAATTGCAGTAGTCAACATAGCAAAAAAGTAGGCAGTTCCAATAGTTTTATGTTTTTTGCCGCCTTTTTTTGTCGAAAGAATATATGTTCCAAAAAGTAAGCTTAGGCTTCCGAACGCAATGTGAATGAATAACAATGTTTCAAAAATGTTCATAAATGAATTGTCCGTTGATTTAAAATTAGTTATTAAATGGTCGTCTAAAATTCGGACTAACGTTATTTTTGAGTGTTGAAAATTAAAGATGTATGATTTTCAAAATTGTGTTTTAAACTTCGATTTTTGTCCACCCGTTAGCCAACTTTTGCAACTCGCCGCCGGCAGTAGCGGAAAAAGCTGCTAACGGGCAGGTCATTATGCAGTTTAAGCGAAAATATTTTTTTAAAATCTTGTTATTTGATAGTGTTTACGATCCTGTTAGGTGTCCGTTACCCTTGCCTACAACGTACAGGGATTGCTGCTGTGCTGTATTTTTTAATGTCCAGACCGGAACCGCTGCCCAATTGAAAATATAAAGTTGAAGTTGACAACAAAAAGCTAAATAAAAATTCGTCTGTCCGAACCAAAGTACAGCGATGCAAACAGCCGAAGTTTGGACGTACAGCACTGCTTGCACAAAACCCCACGGCATCCGTTTTTTTTTTATTTGGTTGGGTATTCATTTTATAATCCAGATCAATTATTGATATTTTAAATACGCTACTTTCATATTTATTTTTGATTTCTTATTTCAAAAACATATTTCCCTGACGCAACAGATAAACACAATTGTCCTGGTTTCTTTGAAAGTATTTTCATATCAGCATCTTCGCTAATTTTCTTACCAGATTCATATACGATTTGATTAGCTGCAACCGGTAAAATTACATCTGCGCTGCTGTTAACAGGAATTTCAATTTCCATTTGCAAATTTGCATCCGCCAAGTGCCTCCATGATACAACAACTTTACCATAAGGGGAATTGAACTCAGTTCTTTGTTCATTAATTACGTCAGTTAGTTGAGGGGCAATTAGCAAGTGTTTAAAAGCCACCGATTTTTCCATTTGACGGATACCTGCCAGCCCCGTATAAAACCATCCTCCCCCGGAAGTAAAACAAGAGTGAATATTAGACCAATAGCCATTCCATTGCTCCCAGGCTGTGTTTGCTCCCTGCGAAATCATATAACCCCAACCTGGATATGTTTTTTGCTTCATCATTAAATAAACAAGATCTGAGCGGCCTATTTTGGTAAGATACTGCAGCATAAAATAGGTGCCCAACATACCGGTATTCAGATGTCCCTTATCGGTTACTTTTATAGTATTTTCGAGATTTGTCAGCACACGGTTTATGTCATCGGTTGACGGAACATTCATGAGCAAGGGAAATGAAAGATAGGCTTGTTCTCCGTTGGCATAAATTCCTTTTTCTTTATTGTAATAAGTTTCGTGAATTTTATTTTGTAGTGTTTCAGATAGCTTTTTATACTTTTTGCTGTCGTTGGTTTTGCCAAGTACATCGGCACATTCCGCCAGAATATTGTATAAGTATATCTTGTAGCAATTGTTAAATACTTCTTTTTCTGCTTTTCCCACTTTGTCTTTCGAATCCATTCCCTTGCCGGGCGGTACCCAATCGCCAATAAACCCCCATTTGCTATCGCCGTAATGCAGTAGAATTCCATTGTTGCTTTTTGTTTCCAAAAAATCTAGATAATGAACCATTGAATTATAAGAGGAGCTCAACAATTTTGTATCTCCATAATATTTATAAATTTTCCATGGCAATACAACTCCTGTGCCTCCCCAGCCAGGTCCGCCACCTGCGCCATAAGGAGAAGGAGCGGTATTGGGAATTTCACCATCCGCTTTTTGTGCAGCAGTCCAATTGAGCGACCATTTTTTATAAAAATTGGCCAGATCGAAATTATAAATGCCCGTTTCCACTGCCACCTGTCCGTCTCCATAACCCAGTCGCTCCCGGTGCGGACAATCCACATAATAGCCGCCAATATCCAAACAACGAAATGTGAAACGGTTTAACTCATAAATAGCATTTAAATTTTCGTCAGAACTTGAAAATTTGCCAGCTTCCGTAAGATCTGATTCTATCATGTATCCTGTAAAATCACTCACCTGTGGTTGGTAGTGTAACCCCTGGATAATTACATAACGAAAAGCGTGGAAATTAAATTTCGGACAAAATATTCCACTGTCTGAAATGGAAGATATATAAGCGTCTCTTTGATCAATAGTTTCATTTCCAAAATCCCAATTATATTTAGATTTTCTTACCGGCTTCTTATTGCAAAAATCTGAATAGATAAAATCTGTAGTGTCGCCTGGTTGTTTATTTTTTATTTTCATCTTCATCCAGCCGGTAAAATTTTTCCCGAAATCAACCAGCCAGGTATCTTCATTTATTTTAGAAATATCCTGCACCGAAATAGTATCAGAAATAACATTTGGCCTGCAGATTTGAGATTTTGTATTGGCTGTTGGTTTAGCAATACGAATCGCATTTTTACCTGTTTTTCCGCTGTTCCATTCATTCATTGCAATTCTACTATCCACCAGTTCGCCACCCATCTGATTCCAACGCCAAATACCGATTTGACTGATATTGCTATTGGATGTGGTCCAGGTAGTGTCGGAGACTATTACTGTTGATTTGTTATTAGAAGACAAATGTGCCTGAAGCCGAAAAACGGGAGAGTTATGAATAACACCCGGCAATCCTTGTGAATACCAGCCACGTCCAGTCCATAAACCGATAGTATTTTCTCCCGTCTTCAGGTAATCCCTGATATCATAAGTGAGGTAGTAATTCTCTGATTTAAAATCACTGACAGCAGGCGAAAGAACATCCTTCCCTACTTTTTTTCCGTTTATGTACAATTCAAAATAGCCCTGGCAGTTTACAAAAACATTTGCTAAATCAGGAACGGTATCAACCCTGAACTTTTTTACGAAAACCGGCGCATAAACAGAATCGGGCGTACTTATCCAGTCTGCTTTCCAATCATTTTCACTTAACAAGCCTACCGAAAAATGATTCTCCTTCGACCAGGAACTTGCTTTGCCGTCATTGTCCCAAATTCGAACCTTCCATTTATAAGCGCTCACCATTTTCAAAGGTTTCCCGGCATATTTTACCTGGATATTATTGTCTGATATAACCTTGCCACTGTTCCAGAAAGTGTCTGTTGTGTTTTCAAACCATACAACAATTTGATAACCTTTCTGGTGCTTTTTTCGGGTATCAGATTTTAATTTCCAGGAGAAATCCGGTTGCACATCGTCAATGCCAATTGGATTAATTTCATGGTTTAATGATGATACATAAATGGTAACATTTGAATACGGCTGCGAATTGCACGAACTGATGCCAACTATTGGCAATATTGATCCTGTAATGAGTACTTTTAAAACGTTTATTATTTTCATACGCCTGTCCTTTTTACAGCTAATATATTTTTCAAATTCATTGCCAGCATCGTATATCAACGTCTTACGAGCAGGGGTGAAGACGTTTCGCCTATTCCGCTTGCGATCCGTTTTTATTAAAATCCAAATCCTTTTACTGGCATCACATGAAGATACAGAAAAGGAGGGTTTATTTTGTAAGCTTGTTTCTATGTGGCAACGCAACATTTAGGCACGGGCTTGTAGTCGAGTGACACAAAAGAATTTCACTCCTGTGTTCTCACAGAACCGTGCGTGAAAGTCTCTCCGCCGCGGCGGACTCTTCCTGTTTAAATCACAAATGTATTGCTACACTATGGATGTACCAACTGCCAGTGTGGGAATAAGCGGGGTTTGTCCTTATACTTTTGTTGTAGCCATTTTACGGCAGCTTTTTTGTACAGGCCTTTCTCCCATTTAACCCATTTTAATAATCGGATGTTGAGCTGATACCAGACGCAACGAGTATGCAATGTCCAAAACTTTCCATAATAATTCATCACTCCCTGTATTACCGGTTTTAGTTTTAATGCAATCTCTTCAATAGGCTTTCGCCATTTGTGAATATGCAACCTTTTGAACTTTGCCAGTACACTTGTTTTGGATTTTGTACTCATGAACGCTGATACCATTAGCTTGTTGCCTTTACTGGTCTTACTGCAGAGTGGGCGGATAGTGAAACCGAGGAAATCAAAACTTCTTGGGTATTTCTTTTCAGACTTTCCCCGCAGGTTGATGATCTTTGTCTTTACAGGGTGGAGGGTTAGCTTGCATTTTTCCATGCGTTGCTGTATCATTTTTAATACAAACAACGCCTGTTTTTCAGATTTGCAATGTACCACAATGTAATCGGCATATCGTTCAAATGGTTTTTCCGGATGATTTATTTCCATCCATTTGTCGAATACCACATGCAGGAAAATATTGGAAAGTAATGGTGAAACGACCCCACCTTGTGGGGCACCAGTTACCCTGTCGCGTGACATTCCATCCTGCTGAACAATGCCAGCATCGAGCCATCGTGTAACATATAGCAATACCCATTTGTCATCACAGTAATGAGCAACCGCTTTCAGTAAAAGTTCATGATCAATATTATCAAAGAAGCCTTTGATGTCAAGGTCTATCACCCAGTCATTTACCAGCACATTTTGCGAGGTCTTTTCTACTGCCTGGTGACAGCTTTTCGCTGGCCTGTAACCATAAGAACTTTCATGAAAGTGCGGTTCTACAATAAGCTCAAGATGGGTTTTCACCACAGCCTGCGCTATGCGATCCAAAATAGTAGGTATACCTAATTTTCTAACCCCTGATCCTGCGTCCTTCATAATTTCAACTTACTGTACAGGCATAGGAAAATAAGTACCGGAAGTCATCCTGTTCCATAGTTTATAAGGTTGAGCGTCCAGATCTTCATCCAAATCTGCCCAACTCATTTCATCTATGCCAGCGCTGCCTTTATTAGCCCTCATCTTCTTGTACGCCTTCATTACCATCACTCGGGTAATTGGCTGTGATTTTGTTTCGTAATAATCAATCATTCCTTTTAGGGTTGTAAATAATTATGAAACTTAAACAGGGTAAACCTTTCGCTCCCCCTCCATTACAGAGGCTTCATCACTACTACGATTTAGTCCGCAGCCGCTGATTCGTACTATCCTTGTACGGCTGCGTCCCTTCTCAGTTAACAGCGCACCAAGCGACTTCTCTTGTTCCGTACAAAACCCTGTATTGCATTCCTGTCAACTTTGCCCCGGATGTCGTGTAAACAGTAATCAGGTTGCCTTTACACTCTTAACAAGCACAAACGTAGCTGTTTGCTTTCGACATCGATCTTATGCTAACGAGGCTTCATAGTTGCTTTAATTTATTCCGCTCTACAATACGCACCTTCGGAAATCATGTTTCCGTTTTTCCTTATCGTTCACCACAAAAACAGTTTCCGGTTAATGCAGCATAAGGTGGTTTGCAAACAATTCCTGAAAATGGTCTGCGGAAGTTCAGTTCTTTTCATTCGTTTTCTCCAAGTCAGCCAGTCGGTTCGCTGCACCTCCGCACCTGCAAGTAACTACTATAAAAGTCTTCCATGTTTTTATACAGCACCCGATTCCTTAATCTTACATCATGGAACCTGTTTCAAGACACACACGTTACGGCTTTGCGAAGGTTTGGAATTTGAAATTCGTCTGCCCGGTGGCAATGCCGAAAAGAACGTGATAATGAAATTATCGAAATTTTTTTTAGAAAGAGTCAAGCCCCAAACCAAAGCTGATAGCGAACTGCAGCCGAAGTCACAATGTCCTGCCAAACTTTTGCAAACCCGATGTTTGGCAGTAGTGCTTATTCTTCGCCCAAGTATTCTGCTATTTTTATGATTTTGGTCTGGCCGAACCTTTTTAAAATAAGGAGATCTTTGTCTCCTGTTAAAAGATGCGTGGCATTCCCATCCATAGAAAGTGATAAAAGAAAATTATCTTTTGGATCTCTGCATTTATGTATTTCACTTGTGACATCAACAAGAAGTGCCCTTGTCTTTATCATCAGCATTAGGCTTTCAACTTCGTCTAATTTAAAATATTTTCTGAACTTAATTCTTTGAGTTACTTCTATAATTTCGTTTACTAGTTCCTCGCTAAATAAGAGCGTAATTTCATTATCGGCAATAATAGAATCAAATTTTGAAAAGTCTCTCGTAAGTAAGAAGCTTATCCAAAGATTAGTGTCGATAATAACCCTATCTTTTTGCTTTGGCATATCTCTTTGATCTTACGATTTCCACTTCTTTAGTAATGTCTTCAAGTGTGGGAGGGTTGTTTTTTGCTTTTGCTCTAAATTTATTAATTAATTTGAGAAACCCATCATCTGATGCTTTTCGTATAGAAATTAATTTTAAGTCAGCGAGGTCTTCAAGTAATTTACTTGCCTTCGGATTTAATATGTCAACTTGTAAAGTGGTCATGGTATAAAAGTAAGAAAATTTTGCCAGTTTACGAGAGTCCCTAGGCATTACTGCCAACACAAATATATACGATATCAAACCATGAATTAAAAAAAGGCCGTATCCTGATAACCGGCTAATAATATAAACTTTGTAGTTATTAGTATTTGCTGTTTTCCTCTTTTTATATTAGATACTAATTTTCAGTTGAGGCCGGGGCTTTATCGAGGTGGAGCGTGTTCCGGATTCAGGAGGAGCTTTTAATATATTCGATACATTTGAAAACTGTGGCAGGTGATGCAACTGCTACGAAAGCTGCATTCCTCTTATTTCTATATAGCACTACAAGCACCATATTTTTTTAAAATAATCAACTAAGAAAAAATCAAGCCAGTGCCGAAATCACCTTTTCAGTTAAAACCAGCCACCGGAATTAAAACTAGCGAAAGCAATAATGAGAAGTATAGTCAGCAACACTGCTGCACCAATTAAAATCCACCACCCGGTTCCCATTTTCTTTTTCGCAACCAGGTATTCACCTACCGTAAGATTGGGATTGTTCTTTAGTTCCTGCTTCATTCCTTTCTTCATCACCATAAAAGAAATTCTTTCCTTTACATTCATCTTAGTGCCTGTGATCCTGCGGAAGTCTTTCATTGATAACTTAACAAAATCACTTGCCTTTAAATTTTTCCATCCTTCCACAGTTGGATTGATGGAAGAAGATTCAATTATGGAAACTGCATTGGCCATATTTGGAATGGTAATTGCCAAAGCACAAAGAAATACCAGCGGTATCAGTTTAATATTTTTCATACACTTGTATTTAGATGAAAGTAATTATCCGATACTAAAAATACCGGTGTAATCCGCTGAAATGAATGATGGCAATTAGTCTTTCACTTGATTCAAATCACCCTGACTTTTTTTAAGATGCAAAGTATCAGCCTAATCTGCACTTTCTTTTATTGATACCCCCGTGGTATAATTCCTTTTTTTATAATTTGGCAAAGGCTAAAGAATTTCCTGCAGAAACGATTAAAACGGCTAATTCGCATCAGGCTGATTCTTTTCAAACTCCTAAATGAGGCTGTTATGTCTATTGCCTGGCACAGCGCCTAATGGCTTTATAATAGCAATTTTACAGATTTTATGCCCTCTATCCGGCTATCAAATCTTTGTAGACATTTCGTTTAAATTATGGGGAGGCCCCCTCTTCAACCGGCAGGCTGAAATAAAAACAAGCCCCTTCCTGTAACTTTGAAGTAGCCCAAACAGTTCCGCCATGGTGCTGGATTATTTTCTTTACGTTCGCAAGCCCAATACCGGTGCCTTCAAATTCTTCCTGGGTATGCAGGCGCTTGAAAACGCCGAAAAGCTGATCGTAATTGATCATATCAAATCCGGCACCATTGTCTTTTACATAATAAACAACCTGCTTCTCTTGATAAAATGATCCGATTTCAATTTTTCTATTGGGGATGTTTTTTGAGTACTTTATTGCATTCGAAATTAAGTTCACCCAAACCTGCCGGATCAATACCATGTCACCTTTTATATTTATGAGGTCGTTTATAACAAATGCGTTTTCGGCTGACGGGTCGTTTTTTTCTGCTTCTGTTTTTACTTCTGTAACAAGATCGGTCATGTTTATTGCTGATGTTACCAGTTCCTTTAGCCCGAGTCTTGAAAATTCGAGTAAAGTGGTAATCAGTTCGCCCATTCTGCCGGCATTATTCCTCATCAATTCAAGCATGCCTGTTCCATAAGCATCCAATACGGATGCATATTTTTTGCTCAAAATATCTGCAATTCCTTTGATCACTCTTAACGGGGCATTCAAATCGTGCGATACGGAATAGCTGAATGACTCAAGATCTTTGTTTACCAGTTTCAATAGTTCTTCCGCCTTTTTTCTTTCTGTAATATCTGTTGAAACGGAGAAAATGCAAAGCGTATGATCGATATCTACTATTTTATAAGTAGCAGAAAGCCATACCGGGTTCCCGTTTTTATTGCGCACTTCTATTTCAAAGTCTTCAATCAGTATTTCTTCTTTCAAACGCGTGTTAATTTCATCCCGCTGCCCGGGACGGGATAAAATATTTAATTCCAGCGATGTTTTTCCTACCACTTCTTCTTTTGAACCAAATCCAAATAGCTGCAGGAAACTGTTATTTACATTCATTATTGTATCATCATTCATTTTGCTGATGATAATAATGGCAGGATTGAAATCAAATAAATATAAAAACAGTTCATTGCTTTTTTGCAGCTCTGCAGTCCGGTCAATTACTTTCTGCTCAAGTTCTTCGTTCAACCTTTTTATTTCCTGGTGGTCTTTCAGAATGATTTCCTTTTTTTCCTGCAGGTATGCTTCCGCAGTTATTCCCATGGCAATATCCATAAAGTGGTTCATCCCATTCAGGGAGGAAAGAAATGTTTCGCTATTGGTATATTCCCGATGCAGGAAGGGAGTGACGTATTGCTTCATCATTACATTCAGGTCGAACCACGATTTAAAGTCTATTCCCATCTCCGCATAACCGATTCCTTTTTTAACCTGGTATTCAATATACGGGTGCCAGTTGTTATTGTTGATAGCATCTTTCTGAAGCGCCAATGATAGTCCGTCAATCTCCAGGGAAACATCTTTGCTCATATCGCTGGTGAGTTTGCCAAACACAGGATGGTCTCTTAAATACCCGGTTGCTTTTTTGGAAAAGATAGTTTCATATTTTTCATAAACTTTGTGGAAAATGATGATCTCCTGTTTTTCCTTTTCAGTTAAAACCGGGACAAGATTTTCAATTTGGGCTTCGCTGAATGGTGATTTCATTTCCAGAGATTTACTAAACGTTTTTTGGATAAATGCAGGCAGATACAGCCATATTTACCGGGTATCACATCCGGTTTCTGTTGTCAGGGTTAAAAGATTGATAGTGATAATAGCTGTTGATATGCCGGCAATTTGGCGGGGATCAAATTGGATACTTTTAATTTTGCCTGGGTAGCGGCTTGCGGGTTGTGTTGAATGCGAATTTCAAATCCCGGTTTTCATCGGGCCTGGTTAATAAAATGCGCCAGGAAAATAAATAAATAATTATTGATAATGAATCTGTGTTTGCTTTTGCCGGGCGGATATAGGATTTTATAAGATTGCAGTTCACAGGCCAGGATTTGGGTTTTTATATATCTTTTGTCAGCATCCCGGCTACTAAACTGTTATTTACCTGGTTAGCTTACCAGATAATACTTAAATGTAATTCTTTTCCCATTGGAAATCTAAAAATTTTAATCCGGCAAACGGAGGTTCCTGTACTGCCTGCCAATGGTTTGCTGCAAAGATGCGTGCCTGGTTTCATCCTTTCGTTGCGTTACGGGTAGGTGTCATTTCATTATTTTCCCGGAAGGCGGCGACTGTCCCTGGTTACCCGGTATGAACGACACGATAGCAATGATTCGCTAAAAGAAAATAAGTGGAAGCGAAAAATGTTCTTCCGCTTTTTCTTTTATATAAAGCCATGAACTGAGTTATATTTACAAAATCAAACCCTTAAATAGTTCCACATGAAAAAAATGATTGCCTGCTCTTTGCTGCTTTTTGCTTTGTTGATCGGTATGCAGGTTGTTGCTCAAAGTTCCGTACCGGGATGGTCAAAGCAGGATGCCAAAAAATGGTTTAACAAAAAAGAATGGCTCGGCGGTGTTGCGCTAACACCTCACTCCTCAATAGATAAAAAAGAATTTGCCCGGCAGTACCAGTTGAATAAAGCGTATTGGGATAAAGCATTTGCTTTTTTGAGAGAACATAATGCGGATTCTCTTCCAAAAGGTAAATACATAGTGGATGGTGACAACGTAACGGTGTCTGTTACAGAGGATGCGTCAAAGGATTTCGAAAAAACCAGTTGGGAATCGCACCGGAAGTTTATAGATCTTCAGTATATCGTTTCCGGTGAAGAAAAAATGGGCGTTTACCCTGTTACAAAAGCGGTTGTAACAAAGGAATATGATGAGAAAAAAGATGTAGCCAATTACACTGCTCCGGGTAAGTTTTATGTGGCGGGCCCGGGTAAGTTTTTTCTTTTCTTTCCATCCGATGCACACCGGCCGAATATTACCCCGGGTGGTAATAAAGTGGTTAAGAAAATCGTGATAAAGGTGAGGGCGGCGGGGTAATGAGTGATGAGGGATGAATAATGAATGATGAATGATGAATGATGAATAAAGGCAGTCAACCTTCAACTATCAACCACCAACCTTCAACCATCAACTATCAACAATCAACCATCAACCATCAACCATCAACCATCAACCATCAACCTTCAACCATCAACCACCAACCACCAACTATAAAAAAATATTGCAAACAAAATAACACCTGATTATAATGAATAACGTCTTAAAGAATATTTCGGCCTGCCTTTTTTTTAGCATGATGTTTTACTGCGCTGTTGCTCAAAAAGCGGAAGCGGTAAAACTGGTAAAATCAACAACGGAAAATAAAGTAGACATCTTTATCGGAGAAAAATTATTTACCAGTTTTTTATTCCCGGATAGCCTGGAAAAGCCCGTGTTGTATCCTGTTCATTCAGCCAATGGCACCGTTGTAACCCGGGGGTTCCCTTTCAATCCCCAGCCCGGCGATCCTACGGATCATCCGCATCATATTGGGATATGGCTGAATTTTGAGAATTTAAACGGGCTTGATTTCTGGAATAATTCTTATGCTATTCCTGCTGCTAAAAAGCATTTGTATGGCTGGATAAAAACTGATCGTATCATCGAATCTTCGGGTGGCGCAAAAGGTAAATTAGCGTATCATGCCAACTGGACCAATCAAAAAAACGAAGTGTTGCTGGAAGAAACAACCCGCTTTGAATTTAGCGGTACTGCCCATCAACGTATCATCGACCGGGTAACCACTTTAACGGCCAATACAGAGGCGTTGTTTACCGATGCAAAGGATGGTTTGCTTGGTATCAGGCTGGCGCATGCGTTGGAAATGCCTACTGATAAAGACCAGAAATTTACTGATGATAAAGGCAATGTGACGATTGTAAAAGGGGGAACCGATAAAGTGCCAAACGGCAATTATATTTCAAGCGAAGGAAAACAAGGAGATGATGTGTGGAGTACCAGGGGGCGGTGGTGCAAACTATATGGTAAGATGGGCAATGATTCCATCAGTGTAGCAATCATTGATCACCCGCTGAATCCTAATTACCCCACTTACTGGCATGCCCGTGGATATGGTTTGTTTGCAGCAAACCCCCTGGGTGAAAAAATATTCAGCAATGGCAAAAGCTTTAAAAATCTTCAGCTTAAAAAGGGCGAGTCGGTTAGCTTTCGTTACAGGGTTATCATTGATGAGGGAAAAACTACCATCAGTTCAAAAGAGTTGAATATGCTGGCAGATGCTTATGCTAAATCAAAATAGAATTCAATGTCTGATGCCCGCCCGGATGAATCCCCCCCAGAATGAACTTATCGGGCTGGCGTTCGGACGGGGCTGATTTTTTGATGCCTGATTTCCTTCAATAAACGGGTACCTGTAAAACACCTGTCTTAAGGACCGGTTTATAATAATCCTACCTATTGATAATACATCGTTCAATTTAGTCAGGCTTCTGCATGTTCATAGGTTCAGTAATCCTTACCCGGATCATTAAACCAATATTGAAAATTGGTGAGATTCGCAAATTAAACTTAATGGTAGAATCCGCCGCGGCGGATTAAATATTAGTGGCCGTAAGTAAAACCCATGGTTATTGATAATATATTTCACCAACCCAAACGGGGTTGAATATAAAGAAGATACAATAGTTCAATCCGTCGCGGCAGAATGAACCAACGATTTTAGTTTGTGCAGCAGCAGGAGTTCTGAAATGTGCTACCCACTATTCACGAAAGCTATCCATGTTGATGGTGAAATTTTTTCCACCGGTTAAACTGTGCTGCCATCTTCCCCTTATACTTATACTTCGGTAATTGAATAATCACTTCAATTTAAAGTGATTCATTGTTTTCTCCCCAGCAGCGTATTTTAATTGATTTTATTATTTAAACAACCTCGTTTTTTGCCACTCATCCAAATTTGTGTTTTTTCCTTCTAATGTTTTTCGAACTTTTACCTTTCGTTTTTTGGACACATGTAGAATAATGCGGTTAATCATTTAACCCGGTAAAGTAGTGGCATTTTTATTACATACCATAAAACAGTCAACCATGTTCCGTAATTACTTACTGATTGCATTGCGCAATTTCAGGCGCCAGAAATTATTTTCTTTGCTGAATATCTTTGGGCTCGGCCTCGGCCTCGCCAGCGCCATCCTGATATTTTTGTATGTAAGCGATGAGATGCGCTACGATACCATGCAGCCTTATTATAAAGATACTTACCGGGTTGGCTGTACTTTTATCAATCCCGATGGACAAAGCTTTGATAATACCGTATCCCCGGGGATGTTTGTCCGTTACCTCAAAGACAACCGAAGTGAAATACTCCATACCACCCGTATAGCCAATATCGGTTACCCTACATCGCTTCATTATAAAGCAACCGATAAAATTATCCTTACAGAAGAGATACGCTGGGCGGAGCCGGATTTTTATAAAGTACTTTCTTTTAATTTGCTGAGAGGTAACAGGGAAAAGATATTTGAGAATTTCAACACCATTGTATTAAGTGAATCCGGCGCTCGTAAATTATTTGGTAATGAAGACCCGATGGGGAAGACCATTGCCATCAAACATTTTTGGGCTACCCGCGACCGGGAAATTACTGTGATGGTAAGTGGTATTTATAAAGACTATCCCTCCAACTCGCATTTTAAACCGGGGTATATTTTAAATGTAAATGCCCTGCGTGCTATTCATGGCGATCACTTTACCGAATTTATGGAGGGAACCCGCTTTGGGGAGCACACAGAATTTTTTGAAAATTACATTGTACTAAAACCGGGGGCTGATATAAGGCCCATCAATACTACCATCAATGAATTGGCAAAACAGATGGTAACATCCGATTCGGCTGCAATCGCAAGGGGGTTTAAACTCACCGCATTTACCACCAAATTATCCGACATTCATTTTGATCCAAAAAATTTGTGGGAAGGTAACACCCGTGGAGATAAAACCTATCTCACCATTTTTAGCATCATAGCGGTAATGATTATGTTGATCGCCTGCATCAACTATACCAACCTTGCTACTGCACGTTCGGTTAAAAGAGCAAGAGAAGTAGGGCTTCGTAAAACGTTTGGGAGTAACCGGTACGAAATTGCAACACAGTTTTTCCTGGAATCTTTTTTAATGACTTTTTTAGCCCTGCTGATGTCGGTAGTGTTGGTATTTATCTTTCTTTCTCCTTTTAACCAACTGGCGCATAAAAACTTCACGATGGCGGCTTTATTAAATCCTTACATGATTGCGATAGTAGCCGGTGTCGTACTGTTTATGGGCCTCATTGCAGGCATCTACCCGGCGTTGTATTTGTCCGCCTTTCAGCCGGCAAAAGTTTTAAAGGGGCAACTGGTAAAAGGCAAGGGTGCAGAGTTGTTTAGAAAAAGCCTGGTCACCATTCAATATACCGTAGCGCTGGGTTTAATCATCTATACCTTTATTGTGATCCGCCAGATGGAGCAACTGAAAACTACCAAGTTGAATGAACAGGGAAGCCAGTTATTGTCTATCCGTTTTGGTGGTATCGCACAGCAGGAGCGGTTCGCTCAGTTTAAACGGTCGGTACTGGAAGATCCGCAAATCGAACACGTTACCATGGCCAATCATTTACCCAGGCTTAATTATTTCGGGTGGATCGGTACCAGTGTAAAATTCCCCGAATTAAAAGATAAGAACCTCCAATGGAACCAGTTGAATGTAGAGTTTGATTTTGCCAAAACCTTTCACCTCGAATTTATTGCCGGGCGGGATTTTGAAGTAGGCAACCTGAATGACAGCAGTTCAATGATACTCAATGAGGCCGCTGTAAAAGCGCTTGGCCTGCCCATCAATAAAATTATGGGTACTACGGTTAAGGATGAGTTTGACAGCAGTCATATTTACCGGGTGATCGGGGTGGTAAAGGATTTTCCTTTCCGCTCCATGCACCAGCCTATTGAACCATTGATTTTGAATCCCCATCTTCACTTTATAGATAAGATCACTTATATCAAACTGCCTGCAGGGAAATTCCAGGAAAAGATTGCGGCCATTGAAAAAAAATGGAGGGCCGCTTTTCCCGGAGCAGGTTTTGATCACTGGTTTTTGAATGATGAATTTAACCGGATGTATCTGGTAGAAGGAAGAGTTTCATCGCTCGCAAAAGTATTTGCCATATTGGCCATTTTAATTACTGTGCTGGGGGTTTTTAGCCTGGCTTCCTATACTGCAGAGCAACGCACCAAGGAGGTTGGTATACGAAAAGTACTGGGAGCAGGTAACAAACAGGTAGTTGCCTTATTTGTAGGGGTGTTCTTAAAAATATTCGCAGTGTCAGCATTATTGGCCGTGCCGGTGGCCTGGTTTGTGGCTTATAAATGGCTGCAGGGTTTTGCATACCGAATTTCAATCAGCCCAATGATATTTGCCGTTAGCCTCATGGGGTTATTGCTGGTTACCATGCTTACCGTAAGTTATGAAATATGGAAATCCGTAAGGGCCAACCCGGTTACAGCACTGCGTACCGAGTGATTGGCCGGGGGAGCTTTGGGCCAGTGACAATACAAATGATTCCCCGGCATTATCCCTGGCACCTGGGCATTTAAAATTGAACCGCATTCGTATTTGCAGATTACCTGGATTGACGGGCAGGTCCCTTAAATCAAAGTGGTATCAACCAGTTAGGTAGCAGGTCATTCTTCCGGATTTTGCAGGACGTTTTCATCCTGTTGGTATATTTTTAAAAAGCAAAAATCAGTAAATTATGTAACAAAAATCCAAAATTGTGTAACAGGAAAGGGAAACTCTCTTTCTATCTTTATGCTTTGTTTTCATAGGGTAATGATTAAATGGGGGCGGGATATTGTATCCTGCCCCCATTTTTATTTACCCCTGGTTAACACGGTAAAAAAGGGATTAATTTTTTCTCTTGTTTGCAGAGCGCCATGCCTGTTGCAACCACCTTTTTAAAAATTCCACCATCTCCTGCTTTATTTAATTGCCGGCATATTACCCGGCAAACCAAATGTTTTAATTAAGTTTTTCTGCCGGCAAACCCGTGCGGTATTATTCAAATCATTCCCCTCTTCAATAGTGGATATGGTGTAAATATTTCCATGCGGCTATTTTTATCGTGGCCTTCTTTACTTAACTTGTGTGTGTACTTTTTAACGAAATTCACTTTCTCAATTTACCAGGCATGTTTCGGATTATTTTCAGATTGCAGTTATTAATAGTTATTAGTTTATCATTTACAACATGCATCCTGCATGAAGAAAAGAAATTCGACCAGGCTAGGTTCCACGCAATGTTGCAGCATTACTGGAAGGACCTGCTGGTATTGAAGCCGATGGATGCTACCGTATTTGGTGATAACAGCATGAATGACCGCTTTCCCAATACAGGTACCCAGGCTTACCGGGATGAGTTAAAAAAGTTTTACCAACGCTATGCATATAGTTTAAAAGTTTATGAACCCGGGGCCATGAATGAGCAGGATGCCCTGAGTTATAAAATACTTGCCTTTGATATTTCAACAGAATTGGAAAGAGCAAAATTCGATACCTGGAAAATTCCGTTTACACAAATGGGGGATGCGGGTAATACCCTTTCTGCAAATATGGTGCTGGCAATGGGGCAGTTTGGCTCCGGCGAATCGGGCCAGCCTTTTAAAACAGTAATCGATTATGACAAGTGGCTCAAACGGGTTCAGGCGTATACGGTGTGGTGTGATACTGCCATCAATAATTTTAAACAGGGTATGGCTACTAATTATGTATTGCCCAAATCCTTGGTTGTAAAAATGATCAATATCTGCAATGGTTTAATTAATGCAGATGAAACTAAGAGCATTTTTTATGGACCCATTAATAAGTTGCCTGCTACGTTTTCTCTGGCTGAAAAAGAAAGGTTGACCAGTGAATATAAAGCCGCTATCAAAAATGAATTGAATGTGGCACATACAAAAATGGCGGCCTTTTTAAAAGATGAATACCTGCCGGTGGCACGCAGTTCATCAGGAGTGGGCGACTTACCAGGCGGAGCGGAGTATTACCGGTTTTGTGTTAAAGACTGGACCACTACGGATAAGAGCCTGGATGAAATTTACAATACGGGATTGGCCGAAGTAAAAAGAATTACACTGGAGATGGAAACCATCAAAAACAGCAGTGGGTATAAAGGCGACCTGCATTCCTTCTTTGAATTTATGAAAACGGATCAACAGTTTATGCCGTTTAAAAAGCCGGAAGAAGTGCTGGATTCATTCCGGCATATTTATACAATTATCAAGCCTGCGTTAAATAAATATTTTATTTTGTTTCCCAAAAGTAATTTTGAAATTGTACAAACGGAAGCCTTTAGAGCTGCCAGCGCAAGCATCGAATATGCACAGGGAACTGCCGATGGGGCAAGACCGGGAAGGTTTTATGTACCAATTACTGATGCTGCCAGATTCAATATTACTTCGGGCATGGAAAGTACATTTTTACATGAAGCAATACCCGGCCATCATTACCAGAGTTCCCTGCAAATGGAAGATACCACGATGCCTGAGTTTCGCCGGTATAAATGGTATGGCGCTTACGGTGAAGGCTGGGCACTTTATTGTGAAAGCCTCGGGGGCGAACTCGGGCTATACAAAAATCCATATCAACACATGGGTGCATTGGGAGATGAAATGCATCGTGCCATCCGGCTGGTAGTAGATATCGCCATACACAGCAAAGGGATGACACGGGAACAGGCGATTAAATACATGATGGATAATGAGGCTATCAGTGAAGAAGGAGCCACGGCGGAAACTGAACGTTATATGTCCATGCCGGGCCAGGCTCTGTCTTATAAAATAGGAGCGCTCAAAATAAAAGAACTGCGTGATAGGTACAGTAAAAGATTTGGTAATAAATTCATCATTGGGGAATTTCACAAGCAGGTATTGAACAGTGGTTGTTTGCCTTTGCTGGTGCTGGAAGCAAAACTGGATAGGTGGGCTGATGGTGTAAAATAGATCAGGATGTCTGATGGCTGATTTTTTGATGGCTGATTTATTTCAGGTGGCGATGAGCAATTGAAGCGGCAGTACTTAATTGATTTGCTTAATACTTACTCTTAAAAAGAAAATTATCATGGAAGGATATAAAACAGTCTCTTACTCAGAAACAACACTCACCGAATTAATGATTCCTTCCTATTCAAATTTTGGAGGTAAAATTCACGGAGGTGTTATCTTGTCACTGATGGATAAAGTGGCCTATGTATGCGCAGCCAAACACGCAGATGCCTATTGTGTAACCGCTTCTATTGACACCGTTGATTTTTTGGCGCCGGTAGGTGTGGGTGAACTGGTATCCTTATTGGCTTCAGTAAATTACGTAGGCAATTCATCACTGGTGATAGGCATTAAAGTAATTTCTGAAAATATTAAAACACACCAGGTAAAACATACCAACACCAGCTATTTTACGATGGTAGCTTTTGGTGATGATAACAAGCCCGTGCAGGTACCAGGGCTGGTAGTACAAAATCACACCCAGGTACGGCGGTTTTACGAAGCTTTTATCAGGAAAGAATTGAAAAAGAAATACCGGCAGGAACAGGGCGAAAAGCATACGATTAAAACCATAGAAGAGTATCTTCAAAATCTAAAGGATGAAAGATGCCTGATGGTTCCTTAAGGGGGAGGCAGGATACAGGATACAAGATGCAGGATGCAGGATACAGGATGCTCGATACGATATTGTGATATTGGAATAAATAGTGAGATATTGAAAACGATATTGAGATATAAGAATACCATCACATCGAAATCGACTACCTTACTATCCAAAATCCAGCATCCAGTATCCAGCATCCAGTATCAAGTATCCAGCATCCAATATCCAGCATCCAATATCCAGTATCCTGAATCCAACATCGCATTATCACCAATAAACTTGCAAATATGAAAGGGCAAATGATGCATTACCCGCTTACTACCAGTTCCATAATAGACTATGGCAACAGGGTTTTTCCCTACAAAGAAATCACATCAAAACTGCCGGATGGAACGATGCACCGATATAATTATGCGGATATGTATGTAAGAACAAAGAAGCTGGTGGATGCACTGGTAAATAAGCTCGGTGTAAAGCCCGGCGACCGGGTGGCTACTTTTGCCTGGAACCATTACCAGCACCTGGAATTGTATTATGCCATCCCGGGTGCCGGTGCAATTTGCCATACCATCAATATCCGCTTGTCGGTGGACCAGATCTCCTTTATTGTAAATCACGCGGAGGATACGATTGTGTTTTTAGATGCGTCGCTGGTTCCTTTATTTGAAAAGGTGTCGCCAAAAACGACTACCGTTAAACATCATGTGGTGATCAATGCTCCGGAAGGATTTCAAACATCGCTGGGCAATGTAATTTTTTACGAGGGGTTGATCAATGACGGATCAGCAGCATTTGAATGGCTGGCTGCTGATGAAAATGACGCATGCGGGCTTTGTTACACCAGCGGAACAACCGGTGATCCAAAGGGGGCATTGTATTCTCACCGCTCTACCTACCTGCATGCGATGGCAATTATGCAGCCCAATGCCGCCAATATTTCAGCAAGGGATAAAGTGTTATTGATCGTTCCGCAGTTTCATGTAATGGCCTGGGGGTTCCCATTTCTTTGTGTGCTGGCCGGTGCTGATATGGTATTGCCTGGAATGCATTTACAACCGGAAGCACTGATTGACATTATGCTGAAAGAGCGGGTGACCATCGCAAACGGGGTACCCGCAATATGGCTGAATGTGTACGATGCACTAAAGAAAAACCCGCCAAAAGAAAAACTTTGTTTGAGAGAATATATGGTAGGCGGCTCTGCATTACCTCCCAGCCTCATCGAAGCATTTAAAAACGACTTTGGAATGGAAGGGATACACGCATGGGGCATGACAGAAACGTCGCCGCTGGGCACCGCATCCCGTTTACAGCCCATACACCAAATGTTACCAGCCGAAGAACAATTAAAGTATAAGGCAAAGCAGGGTATTGAAATGCCGGGTGTGGAATTGAGAGTGGTTACCGAAGACGGAACGGTAGCACCAAGGGATGGAACAACCATTGGCGAATTTCAGATACGGGGGGCATGGGTGATAGACAGTTATTATAAATCAACTGATAAAAATAATTTTTCAGGCGATGGCTGGTTTAAAACAGGTGATGTAGGAACGATTGATGAATATGGCTACATGATGATAACCGACCGTACCAAGGATGTAATCAAAAGCGGGGGCGAATGGATCAGCAGTGTAGCATTGGAACTTGCCCTGGTAGCGCATCCTGCAATTAAGGAAGCCTGCGTAATTGCCATACCGGATGAAAAATGGTCCGAAAGACCGCTCGCCTGCATCGTTTGGCGGGAGGGTTGTTCTGCGTCGGTCGAAGAATTAAGGAAATTCTTATCCACAGGCTTTTCAAATTACCAGTTACCCGAGCGTTTTGTAAGCATTGCTGAAATTCCGAAAACAAGCGTAGGTAAATTGAATAAGAGAGAATTGAGACGGTTGTATGCTGCCGGTGAATTGAAATGATGGAAGATGGTATCGGTTGACGAGCATTATTCCCGATTTTTCCCGACCTTCAATGCTTTAAAAATCAAAAATATTTTATAATGAAAAAAACGATTGTTTCGCTGTTATCCATCATTGTATTTTTTACCGCATGTAGTAACAGACAGCAAAGCACAACCCCATCTGCTGATTCAACAGCAAAAGTTAGCGTAGATCCTGTAAAAGACTGGAAATTTGGTATCGCACTCTGGACATTTCACACAGTAGATTTTCCGGCATCACTAGACAAGGTAGACAGTTCAGGATTAACTTATATTGAACCCAATACTTTTCATAAAGCGGGTACCGAATTGAAAGATAGTTTGATATTACAATTATCACCTGCCGGTATTGAAAAATTAAAACTGCTGATTGCTAAAAAAGGATTGAAGGTAGAGTCCATCTATATTGCAGGCGACTCCACCCTGGCATCCTGGGTACACCAGTTTGATATTGCCAGGCAGCTCGGTGTGTCATTTGTAACTGCAGAACCTCCGCTGAATATGTGGGATAGCATTGATAGCCTTGCAGGTGCTATTGGCGTTAAAGTAGCCATACACGAACATTGGAAAGGCGTTAGCCATTACTGGAATCCCGATACTGTTTTGCTGGCCATTCAAAACCATCCAAATTTTGGCGCCTGTGCCGATTTGGGCCATTGGCCAAAGAGCGGCATCGACCCCGTAGAAGCGGTTAAAAAATTGAGCGGGCATATTATTGGTGTACATTTAAAGGATATTGCTGCCATGAACGATCCTAAACTAAAGGATGTCCCCGCTGGAACCGGCATAGTCAACTTTCCGGCTATTTTTGCAGAGTTGAAAAAGCAAAACTTCAATGGCCATATCTACATTGAGCGGGATGCGGAAGACCTGCCTAGCAACCTGCCCTCTGTTATTCAAACGGTGAAATATTACAATGAACAGTTGGGTAAGTTGAAATAGAATTTTCTCACATACGGGTAGTAACCTGGTCAAATATTTCAACCTTCGGATTAATGGTAAGTTATCCGGAGGTTTTGTTTTTAAGAGGTATAATCATCTGTAGCAATAATGGTACTACTACCTCAATTTCTGAGTTACTGCCACATTAGTTAAAATACTTTCAAAAGGGGGTATTTTAAATCAATTAATTTCTTTGATAAAGAGATATTTTTGCATGATAACAAATATAAAAGCATGACAATTCCTAACTGGCAAGGCGTTTACCCCGCATTGCTTACCCCGTTCAGAGCCGACGATACCATTGATTTCAATATGTTTAAACTAAACCTCGATGCACAGTTAAACGCTGGTATTGATGGGATAGTAATGGGTGGGTCATTGGGCGAAGCAAGTACATTATTAAACAGTGAAAAGTGGGACCTGCTCCGGTTTAGCAAGCAGGTGATGAGCAGGCCGGTACCGGCCATTGTAAACATCGCCGAGCAGTCTACCAGGTGTGCAATTGAAACGGCACAGGATGCAGAAGAGAACGGGGCAGATGGTTTGATGTTGTTGCCACCGTTGCGGTATAAGGCAGATGACCGGGAAACGGTTGAATATTTTAAGGCCATTGCATCTGCCAGCAGTTTGCCCATCATGATCTATAATAATCCCTATGATTATAAAATTGAAGTAACGCTGGATATGTTTGAAGAACTGGCGAAAATCCCTTCCATACAGGCCGTGAAGGAATCCACCAGGGATGTATCGAATGTAACGCGTATGAATAACCGCTTTGGCAACCGTTTTAAAATTTTGTGTGGAGTAGATACGCTGGCATTGGAAGAACTCGCACTGGGCGCTGATGGCTGGGTGGGCGGATTGGTGGATGCCTTTCCTGCTGAAACCGTAGCGGTCTATCAATTGATGAAAGCGGGCAATTACAAGGAAGCATTGGCGATTTACCGCTGGTTTTTGCCGGTGCTCGAACTGGATATACATTCCAAGTTGGTACAATATATCAAACTGGCCGCCACCCAAACTGGTATCAGTTCGGAGTATGTAAGGGCGCCAAGGTTAACACTGGAAGGAGACGAAAGAGCATCAGTATTAAAAGTGATCAATGATGCCATCGTAACAAGACCGGCATTACCGGATTATTCACAACTTATAAAAACACAACATGCTGAAAGGGTATAACCTCGTTGGTCAATCAGAAAGTGCAGCAGGAGATCAATACCTGCAGTCATTTAGCACAGTTAGCAAGTCTGTTTTACCAGAGCAATTTGCAATAGCTACTGAAGCTGAAATTGATGAAGCCGTAGCCAAAGCCGCTATCGCATTTAACGTTTATAAAACGATGTGGCCTGAAAAGCGGGCTATATTTTTGGAAACCATTGCGGATGAAATCATGGCCCTGGGTGATGAACTGATACAGCGGGCCATGCAGGAATCCGGGCTGCCGGAAGCAAGGTTGTTGGGCGAGCGGGGAAGAACCACCGGCCAGCTAAAGTTGTTTGCAGAGTTGCTAAGAGAAGGCTCCTGGGTAGCCGCGGTAATTGATACTGCGCTGCCGGAACGCAAGCCGCTGGCCCGTGCCGACATCCGAAAAATGCTGGTACCCATCGGCCCCGTGGTAGTTTTTGGTGCCAGCAATTTCCCCTTTGCATTTTCAACCGCAGGCGGCGATACTGCATCTGCCCTGGCAGCTGGTAACACTGTAATTGTAAAGGCGCATGAAGCACACCTGGGCACCAATGAATTGATGGCCGGCGCAATTAAAAATGCCATCATAAAATGCGGTATGCCCGATGGTACCTTTTCATTTGTAATAGGAAACGGGGCTGTTACCGGAATGCACCTGGTGAAACATCCGGGTGTAAAAGCGATTGGTTTTACGGGCTCCTACAGGGCGGGAATGGCTATATTTAAAGCCGCCACTACCGAAAGGGCAACACCCATCCCGGTGTATGCAGAAATGAGCAGTATTAACCCGGTATTGTTGTTGCCTGGAAAATTGCAGCAGGATCCGGCCGCAGTAGCAACTATGCTTGCAGGTTCCATTACCCTGGGTGTTGGCCAGTTTTGTACCAACCCTGGTTTGCTGTTTTTGATAGATGATGATGCGTCGGCAGCGGTGATTAAAAAACTAACTGAACTGCTTGCATCAGCACCTGCGGCACCCATGCTAAACCCGGGAGTTTGCAATAATTATTATAAAAGCAGGCAGGCCGTTGCAGAACAGGAAGGAGTAACGCTGTTACACAAAGGTGCAGATGCCTCTGCTGAATACAAGGGTGCGGCTACGCTGCTGCAGGTTAGTGATACCCATTTTATCAGCAACCCAAATTTGCAACAGGAAATTTTCGGCCCTGCATCCATGTTGATTTTGTGCAAAGACCAGGCATCAATGTTACAGGCTTTACAGTCTTTACACGGACAGCTAACCGGCACCGTAATAGCCACCGTTGATGAACTAAATACGTTCGGTGAATGTATCAATGAACTAACCAATAAAGTAGGAAGAGTAGTGTACAACAATGTGCCAACCGGTGTGGAAGTTTGTCATGCAATGGTGCATGGAGGCCCGTTCCCCGCTACAACCGATGCACGAAGTACATCAGTTGGCGCCGATGCTATTCTACGTTTTGTACGGCCTTTATGTTTGCAGGATTGTCCGCCGGAATTTTTACCCGAAGCGTTAAAAAATGAGAACCCGTTACACATTATGCGTAAGGTAAATGGCAGGTATACGAATGAAGTTATTTAATAGATTTAAATTACTCTAATACCTATATTTTAAATGTCAATAGCGGTGGGCGCCAAACCATTGAAATGAATTCAGCGATTGCACCAACCCACCGCGGCGGGTTGAACGAGTGGCACAACGATGCACAATCAAAGCTCAATTGCCTGTTAAAAAAATACCCAATATCATTACACAGAGCAATGATATTGGTTATTCAATATTTATTGTATCCGGATTTGCTAATGCTTTAATTCCACCATTTCAATGGAAACTGAATATCTTTTACTGAATTAACTACCAGGTCGGGCTTAAAAGCATACCGGTTCAATTCTTCTTTCTTCGATACACCCGACAGGGTTAAAATGGTTTTATACCCCATCTGTACGCCACCTTGAATATCAGTGTCCATGGTATCGCCAATCACAGTGGTTTCGGCTGTCTCCAGTCCAAGTGCCTTTCTCGCAGAACGCATCATTACGGGGCTTGGTTTTCCTATCACAAAAGCCTTTCTTCCGGTTGCTTCCTCAATCATGGCCGTGGTGGATGCAATACCTAAATTATTCCATCCCAGTTTTTTTGGAGAGGGATCCCTGTTGGTGGTTATAAATTTTGCCCCAGCCAGTATCATGTCAACCGCACGTTGTACCATTTCCAGCGTAAAGTTTCTTCCCTCGCCCAGCACCACAAATTCCGGTTCTGTTTCTACCAGTGTCAAACCACTTTCGTGCAGACTGGTTAACAGGCCGCCTTCTCCCAGCACATAAGCGGTACTGTTGGGTGCATGGTCCGAAAGGAATTTGCCGGTGGCCATGGCGCTGGTGTACACATGATTTTCTGTTACCTCTATTCCCAGCTTTCTTACCTTTCTTACCACTTCAAGTGCCGTGCGCTGGCTGTTATTGGTCATAAAGGTGAAAGGGATATTGTTTACCAGTAAGTTGTGTATAAATTCATCCGCACCGGGTATCAGGTCTTCTCCTGCATAAATTACCCCATCCATATCTATTAATAATCCATGTTTCATAGTATTCGTTTTATTTTATAAAATGTTGTTTTTATAGGCGATTTCAGCAATGTATCAAATGTGATGAGCGCTGGTGATTCATGAATGATTGCCGTTTAATCAAGGCTCATTTAAGCGACTGCCGGATACCTGATTTACTCATCTCTGTATTCACGGCACAGTTGTACAATTTTATTGAATACACAAATCCAACATTTGGGTTTAAAAAAATTGCCAGCTATTTTGTAATAGCTGGCAATCATATTTTTTGAATCCGTGATTAATTATCGGGTGTCTTTAAAATCAATCAGGGTGTAAGCTTTTTGTTATTTAAATTTTTTACTCTTTTCGTTTTTTATTAAATGATGCGAATCTGTTTTCCCGCCTGTATTGCTTCTCCCACAAAACCCATATCATCATTGGATGGGCTCGAAACAATTACCAGGTCAATGGAGTTGTCATCCAGGATATCCCTTGTATTTCCTACAATTTCTGCCGAGGGATACCTCAATTTAATATTTGTTTCTGTTGCATCTGCTGTGGATAATATTTTCTTAATTGAATACCCTTCCAGTATGCTTAATGGTGATATGTAAAGCGGCTGTTGTTTTGCACCGCATTCTATCAATCCTATATTTTTAATCGTGTTCATATATTTAGTTTTTTAAATTAATTGTAATTAAGTTGCCATTATTAAAAGCAAAACTACGTAATTTTGTTTAATCGATTAAACAAGTCAAGGTTATGTTATTATCAACAGGCCTTTTATGAATGAAATTGCCATCCTAAAGTTTTGGTTTTCAATGTTTAAATTTAGTTATTCACTTTTGTTAATATTTGCGTATAATTTACGCAATCTTCCGTTTTGGACGATTATTTTACTATGAACAGGAAAATATGTTTAAAAGATATTGCTGAAAAAGTGGGCGTTTCTACCGCCCTGGTTTCCTATGTGCTCAACAATAAAAAGGAGGGCAGAATAAAGAAATCAGTGGCAGAAAGAATTAAGGAAGTGGCATTGGAACTAAACTACCGCACCAACCAGATTGCAAAGAGCCTTAAAACCAACAAAACATTTACGATTGGTTTAGTGGTAGCGGATATTTCAAATCCGTTTTCCTCCAGCCTGGCACGTATTATCGAGGACGAGGCGGATAAAAATAACTACACAGTGCTTTTTGGAAGTTATGATGAAAGCCTGCAACGCTCCGATAAACTGATTGACACTTTTTTAAACAGGCAGGTGGATGGTTTAATCATTGCCCCCGGGGAAAATTTAGCATCGCAAATTACTTTACTGCAACAACAAAATATTCCCTTTGTATTGGTGGACCGTTATTTCCCGGAGATCCATACGAACTATGTTGCCATGGATAATTTTAATGCTTCCTGCAGCGCTGTTCAACACCTTATTGATTGCGGTTATCAACGTATTGGTATGATGACTTTAAAAACCTCCCTTTTTAATATGAGGGAACGTAAGCGGGGTTATATAGAAACATTGCAAAAAAATGGAATCGCTTTTGATGAAAGCCATTTAACAGAGGTTGTCAGTGAAAATATGAAGGAGCATATTGAAAGCGCCATCAGTGATTTGCTTTCGCAGGATGTACCGGTTGATGCATTGTTATTTGGAACCAACGTAATTGCCATGCATGCGTTAAAATATATCAATACCCTTCGGATAAAAGTGCCTGAACAACTGGCCCTGGTTAGCTTTGACAGGAACGATGCATGGGATATATTTTATGCACCGCTTACCCATATCAACCAGCCACTTAGCCAAATGGCTCAACTTGCTACAAAGATATTACTGGAGACAATTGAAGGAAATACCGAAATAACCCAACTCAGTTTACCTGCTGAATTGGTAATCCGGTCATCAACGATGGTGCCCCCGGCTTCAGTAAGCAGAGGAACAAATATTACCAGGAACTATACAAAAGGGATTATCTCTTAAGAAACCGGGCAGCAAGCTAAGGGAGATTGAATGCCCTGCTCCATTGGCGGCATCCCCGAATTTCTATTACTCAAAATAAGTATCCGAACCAGGTATAGCCGCTTTTTCAAACAGCAATTCCAACTGGCTTTTGAGTACCCGGTTTTCTGATAATTCAGGCAGTTCACTGATAGTAAAGTATTGCACATCCAATACATCAAAACCTTTTTTTATTGCTGTTGAAATGGCCCTGCAATGGAATACCAGTTTGTATACATAAAAAGGCTCAGGTGGATGCGGATGAAATTTTTTATCAAAAACTGCCAGCAGTTTTTCGGGGATCACTTCCAGCCCTGTTTCTTCCCTGCATTCCTTTATTACTACTTCTTTGGGCGAATAGCCAATATCAGCCCAGCCTCCGGGCAGCGACCATTTATGGTCAGCCCCCTCTTTCACCAGCAATATTTTATTGTCTTTTATTATCAAGGCCCGTATATCTACTTTAGCCGTGGGGTATTCTTTATTCTCCCCATATAAATTTTTAAGCGATGATATTTCCTGCCCCGCTATCCGGCCCAGCAATTCATAGCTTATCTCTTGTATTTCCAGGTACCGTTCTTTATCATATTCGTTTACGCTGTACAGTAGGCCAATATCGGAAATTGACTTCAGTCTTTTTGCCAGCGTAAATAATGGATCGGGTTGTGTCATTGATATCCGGTTGATTTTATGACGATGAAGTTAATTATAAATACGTGACACTTTAGGTTTGATGGTTCAGACTTTAAAGATTTCACTATTCACGATTTCCGATTCACGATTCGCTATTCATCATTCACGATTCACCATTGCCCATTGACCATTCTCCATTCACGATTCACCGCAAACATACCGACGCTTTTTTATATCTTTATTTTTCATCGCTACTATTATGACTTTTGTTATCCTGTTGCTTGGTATTGTATTGCTTGTTTTATTAATCACCTGGGCAAAACTCAATCCCTTCCTAGCTTTTATCCTGGTATCCATCCTGTTGGGACTTGCTAACGGAAAAAACATAGCCACTATTACCAATGCCATTCAAAAGGGGATGGGTGATTTGTTGGGTTCTATTATCGTAATTCTTGGTGTGGGTGCGATGTTAGGGAAGATAATTTCCGATAGTGGCGCCGCTCAAAGGATTGCCGGCGGCTTAATGAATGTATTTGGAAAAAAGTACATTATGTGGGCCTTATTAATTACGGGCTTCATTGTCGGCATACCGTTGTTTTATGGTACCGGCTTTGTTTTGATAGTACCCCTGATCATCACCTTGTCTTACCGCTACAATATTTCCGCGGTATATATCGGGCTGCCGATGCTGGCTTCATTGTCGGTAACACATGGGTTCCTGCCACCACATCCTTCACCCACCGCCCTGGTTCAACAATTCAATGCAGATATCGGCCTTACATTATTGTATGGATTGCTGGTAGCCGTTCCTGTTATATTGATTGCCGGTCCCTTGTTTGCACTCACGTTAAAAAAATATACTGCAAAGCCATTGGAAACTTTTAAAGGAAAGGATATTCCGGAAGAACAGCTACCCTCTATGTTTGATAGTGTTTTCACCGCATTGTTACCTGTAATACTGATCGCATTCAATACAATTGTAACGCTAACGGTGCATACCGATAATACGCTAAAAACCATTGCCCAGGCAGTCGGCGATCCCCTGGTAGCGATGACCATTACTTTGTTGTATGCCTGTTATAGCCTTGGCTTAAATAAGGGAAAAAAAATAAAGGAAGTAATGCAACCCATGACGGAAGCTGTGAAGGATATTTCGATGATTATATTTATTTTGGCAGGCGCCGGAGGTTTAAAACAGGTGTTGATTGAATGTGGTATCAGTACACAAATTGCCGACACATTACATACCATCAATGTGCAGCCACTTGTTGCTGCATGGGGTATTGCTGCCATCATCCGGGTAGCTTTGGGTTCGTCTACCGTGGCAGGGTTAACCACCGCCGGTATTGTGGCACCCATGATCATTACTTCCGGGGCCGATCCAAACCTGATGGTATTGGCAACCGGTGCCGGAAGCCTGATGTTTTCGCATGTAAACGATCCGGGCTTCTGGATGTTTAAAGAGTATTTCAACATGTCGATAAAAGATACCTTTAAAACCTGGTCGGTAATGGAAACCATTGTTTCTGTAACCGGGTTGATATCCGTACTGGTATTGAACTATTTTATTCATTAATAAAACATTTTTTCATGACTCCTGATGAGCGTTTTGCCGCATTAAATTTAACCCTGCCACCGGCGCCTAAACCGATTGGTGTTTACAAGCCCTTTTTAATTGATGGCAATCACTGCTATCTTTCGGGCCATGGTACAGTAAAGGAAGATGGTACATTAATTGTCGGGCGTGTTGGTGCGGGAATGAGTATGGAAGAAGGCAAGCAGGCCGCACAGCAGGTTGGGCTCGCCATTCTCGCCACATTGAAACAAAACCTGGGCTCACTTAATAAAATTAAAAGAGTTATAAAAGTATTGGGCATGGTAAACTGCACCAGTGATTTTGAAAAACATCCCTATGTAATCAATGGCTGCAGTGAGTTGTTTGCAAAGGTGTGGGGTGATGATAATGGTATTGGTGTAAGAAGCGCTGTGGGCATGGGGTCACTACCTGACAATATTCCCGTTGAAATAGAGACCTTGTTTGAACTGGCATAATGTTTTGTAACCGGCAGGGAAGCTATGTGGATCTGCTTTGGCAACGGTTTATCCGGTATTTTGACCGGAACTCCGTTCAGGTTTGGTAACCATGTGGATATTTGATTTTGTATTGTATATGTAGCCACCAATACACGAATTTATTTTGGCGTTTTAAATGATATTAAACAATAGTGTTGGCCTGCGCTATGGAAGAGGTTTAATGAATTTTCACTCGTGTTCATTTGTGTATTATTGGCATAAAAAAAGCATCATGAACTGGTACGAAATAAAAAATATTGATACAATCGATTCTCCGGCATTGGTTATTTACAAAGAACGAATCAATGAAAACATTCATCTGCTTAAAGGAATGGTGAACAACGATGTAGCCCGGCTGAGGCCGCATGTAAAAACCAATAAGATAGCGGAAGTATGTAAGCTGATGATGGATGCAGGCATCACCAAATTCAAATGTGCCACTATTGCAGAAGCCGAAATGCTGGCAATGATTGAAGCTCCGGATGTATTGCTGTCTTATCAGCCTGTTGGACCAAAAGTAAATCGTTTTATTAATCTTGTTACTCAATATCCGGCCACGCATTTTAGCTGCCTGATCGATAATGTATACGCTGCTGAATATCTGTCTAACCTAAGCGCTGCAAATAATTTATCAGTAGATGTTTTCATGGATTTAAATGTAGGGATGAACCGCACCGGTATACTGCCGTCAAAGGCCTTGCTGCTGTTTGAAGCAGTTGAGTTATTGCCTGCTATAAATATGGTTGGGTTGCATGTTTATGACGGACATATTCACGATACAGACCTGTTACACCGTAAGCAACTTGTTGAGCATGCATTTGGCAAAGTGATTATACTTGCGGAAGCCATTGAATCAATCAGTGATAAAAAATTAATCATAGTGGCTGGTGGCACACCTACTTTTCCAATTCACGCAATGCGTCAACATATTGAGTGTAGCCCGGGTACATTTATTTTTTGGGATTGGGGATATAAATATACCCTGCCCGACGAACCATTTGAATATGCTGCATTGGTAATAACAAGGATCATTTCCATTGTAGATGAAAATACCATTACAACCGATCTTGGTCATAAATCCGTTGCAGCGGAAAACCCCTTACCCCGTGTACATTTTTTAAATGCCCTCAAAGCAATTCCTTTCTCGCAAAGCGAAGAACACCTGGTAGTGAAAGTAGCGGATTCATCCATATACCATACAGGCGATGTGTGGTATGGGCTGCCGGTACATATATGTCCTACGGTGGCGCTATATGAAAAAGCCGTGATGATATCAAATAATATCGCCGTAGCAGAATGGAAAGTTATAGCGAGAGACAGGAAGATAACAATATAATACAGTACCGGAAGACAGGGCATGGTAACAGACGGGGATAAAAGGAATGCGCAAATAAGTTTGTCCATCCCAAAATTATTCCTATAACTTTATAAACAATTGATCACCTCCGTTATTCCAATCCGTAAAAAAGCCATAAAAAATTGTTGATAAATTATACTTTGACTAAAAGTATTTTAAAATATATTTGATACATGGGATCTCACTATAAAACACTGCTTACTATCTATACCATCACCAAACAGGATCCTCAGCCTGTGACCTATCAATGCAGGCCAAGAGAGATTATTTTAAGGCAGTTCCAGGATTGGACAATCATACAACAACATTTAAAATTGCTGGAAGAAGAGGGATTTATCCTGACAAAACAACTGGATACGCTTGTCATTACCATCACTACGGCTGGCATTGATAAAGTGTTGTCAGCAAATTTTAATTTCCAAACTTAAAAGTCTTTTTTAAAAAGTATTTTCTAACCTGGATTTTTATCAGGTATAAACCCTGGAATAATAAACAACTGTCATCCATTAAAATAGCACCGGCAGAAGTTTGTTTCCACTACATATATGGATTCTTTTAAAATTGGGTTTTATATATTTTAAGCCATACTGTTTGCCTGCGTATCAGGCTGCAACATCCCACCTGGAATTTCTTTAATAATATCTTTATTAATGAAATTGTATTAACTTTCTCAGCACATTATCAAGCTACACAATTCATTTTATGGACCAATTAATAACCGGCATTCATCATGTTACAGCCATAGTAAGTGATGCACAAAAAAATATTGATTTTTATACGGGGATACTTGGATTAAGAATGGTAAAGAAAACGGTGAATTTTGATGCTCCGGAAGTGTATCATTTTTATTATGGGGATGAAGCTGGTAACCCCGGAAGCATTCTGACTTTTTTCCCATTCCAGGGACTGGTTGGTGGCCGTCATGGCAAAGGGATGTTGAATACAACCAGTTTTTCGGTAGCTACCTCCTCTTTAAATTATTGGATGGAAAGGCTGCAAAAATTTGACGTCGCTTTCAAACAACCCAAAGAACGTTTTGAAGGAGAAACAGTGATTTACTTTGAAGACAATGATGGGCTGGGCCTGGAACTGGTTTTTAATGACAACGATCAGCGGACCGGTTTTTCTCATAGCCATATCCCGGAAGCTTATTCAATCAAAGGCGTTCATAATGTAGAAATATGGGAAGAAGGTTATGAGCGAACGGCAGGTTTGCTAACTGAACAACTCGATCACCGGTTGATTGCGGAAAAGGGCAATCGCTTCCGGTTTGCAGCAACAGATTCGCCGGGTAATTATGTGGATATTATTTGTTCGCCGGATAGCTTAAGAGGGCTTGCTGGAAGTGGAACTGTACATCACCTGGCTTTTTGCACGCCAACTACGGAAACTCAAAAAGAAGTAAGGCTGCGAATCGTAAAAAGAATGTTGAATCCGACACCGGTACTGGACCGGAACTATTTTACCTCTATTTATTTTCGGGAACCGGGAGGCGTGCTGTTTGAAGTAGCTACCGCAGGTCCGGGTTTTGCGATCGATGAATCAATGGAGCATTTGGGGGAAGCATTGAAACTGCCCGAAAGGTATGAGCAAGACCGGTTGGAACTGCAAAAAAAACTTCCACCGGTCCGGGTAAATACTGGTCAATACAAATAAATGGCCCGGCTTTGGCAATTTTTAGGCGGGATACTTTGGCCCAAATAATATATACAATTATTTCCCTCATTTGTAAATTGACTTCTTTCCTAATTGACGTATTTTTGTCGTAATGGCAACATTTGCGAAAATTAGCAGTATAAAATTCGTAAACATAGGTTCAGGCTTCCATTGTTCCACAAAAATCAATCGCTGCATTAAGGACTGATAAAAATTAATAACCAACCATGTTTAGTCTTAAAATCATTATTGCCAGTACCAGGCCGGGGAGAAAAGGGCCGGCGATAGGTGCCTGGATATACGAAATGGCAAAGAATAACCCCTTATTTGAGGTAACACTACTTGACCTCGCAATCATCAATCTCCCTTTTTTAGATGAGCCTCATCACCCCCGGTTAAGAAAATATGAGCAGGAGCACACTAAAAACTGGAGTACCATTATTGATGATAGTGATGCATTCATCTTCGTTACACCCGAATACAATTTCGGATACCCCGCCCCGATAAAAAATGCGCTGGACTTTCTCTACCACGAATGGAGCTATAAGCCGGTAGCCTTTGTAAGTTATGGCGGACAGGCGGGCGGAACAAGGTCGGTACAAATGTTGAAACAGGTAGTAACGGCACTCAAAATGGTGCCTGTGGTCGAAAGTGTTCACCTGCCTTTTTTCACAAAACACCTGAATGAGCAGGATACATTTGTTCCGGATGATGCCATTATTAAATCGGCTGAAGCTATGTTTTCGGAATTGACCAAATGGACGGAATCGTTAAAAGCGATGCGAATGAAATAGCAATGACACTTTATAATAGTGAACATCTACAAACAATAAATAACCAACCATCAACTATCAACGACCAATCATCAATCATCAAACTACAACTATTAACTATTAAAATACAGGTATGCATCAATCATTATCCGGTGACAAAATACTTTCCATCGACATCGGAGGTTCTCACATCAAAGCAACGATATTAAATGCCCGTGGAGAATTACAAATTGGCTTTGAAACTGTCGATACACCTGTATTACCAGGACCCAAAAAGTTGCTTGCTGCCATCGGTGATATTGTTGGAAAATTCCCTGAATATGATAAAGTATCCATTGGCTTCCCTGGCTATGTAAAAGATGGTATTGTGTATACTGCTCCCAGCCTTGCTCCAAAAAAATGGAATGCAGTGAACCTGCGCAAAATGCTGGAAGAAGAATTTGAATGCCCGGTAGAAGTAATCAACGATGCGGACATGCAGGGGCTTGGCATTATCAGTGGCAAAGGTTTTGAAATGGTGATTACATTGGGTACCGGCCTTGGGTCGGCTTTGTTTTTCCATGGTACCCTGCTGCCTCACCTCGAACTCTCACAACACCCATTTACCACCGGCGTGATATATGACAAATACATCGGAAAAAAAGCATTGGAGGAACATGGAGAAGAAGAATGGAACAACAGGATCAGGAAGGTTTTATTAGTTATGAAGACGGTGTTTAATTACGATCATTTGTACATTGGCGGTGGTAATTCAAGCCGGATCAATTTCCCGCTGGATGACAATATCAGCCTTGTTTCAAACGAGGATGGTATAAAAGGCGGGGCTAAATTATGGCTGATGAATCATAAAATGGATAAGCATAAAGTAGTGGGGGTATAAATATTGCCAAGTCTTTGAATTGGCTGATTATTAAAACTAAAGAAGATGACCTGTGTTTTAAACGATCACCCGAACTACTTTGTTTAAGAGGTTTGCGTTATCAGTGTCCAGGCTCCCTCTCTTGTCGTAGATACCGATTATTTCGGGAGATTGGGAGGAGTAGATAAATAGAATAAAATCATTCAATAATATGGAGACAGAAAGCATTGAGCAGTTAGGAATCAATACCTCCAGGGTATTGGCTATTGACGGAGTGCAAAAAGCAAATTCAGGTCACCCGGGTTTACCCATGGGGGCTGCTCCAATGGGGCATGTACTTTGGGCACATCAAATGCGGTACAATCCCAAAAATCCATCATGGGCCAACCGCGACAGGTTCATACTATCGGCCGGACATGGATGTATGCTTCAGTATAGCTTCCTGTATCTTACGGGTTACAATTGCACTTTGGATGACCTTAAAAATTTCAGGCAGTTGCACAGCAAAACACCGGGCCATCCGGAGTATGGATTGCTGGATGGCATTGAAGTAACTACCGGACCATTGGGGCAGGGCTTTGCAAACGGGGTTGGAATGGCCATTGCGCAGCATCACCTGGCAGCACGCTATAACCGGCCGGGCTTTAACCTTTTCAATTATACCATCTATGCCATTTGCAGCGATGGTGATATGATGGAGGGCGTAACTTCTGAAGCGGCTTCTTTGGCCGGGCATCTCAAATTAGGCAACCTGGTTTATTTTTATGATGACAACCATATTTCTATTGAAGGGGATACCGCGATCACTTTTGATGAGGATGTGGCAGCCCGTTTTGAAGCATATAAATGGCATGTACAGGTTTTGCCGGATGGGAATGACATAGCCGCACTAAAGCTGGCGCTTGAAAAAGCAAAAGCTGAAACCAGTCGCCCCTCACTTATAAAAGTACGTACTCATATTGGTTTTGGCAGCCCCAACAAAGTGGATACTGCCGCAGCCCATGGATCTCCGCTGGGAGCGGAAGAAATAAAGCTGGTAAAAAAGAATTTTGGTTTCGACCCGGAAAAATCATTTGAGGTACCTGCAGAAGTACTGGAATTTTACCGGGCTGCCGGCGAAAAAGGAGTGGAACCGGAATACCTTTGGAACCAGTTATATGCATCCTATAAATTGCAATACCCTGAGATGGCTAAATCCTTTGAACAGGAGTGCCTGGGCATTTTGCCGGATGGTTGGAAGGATAAACTACCGGTATTTGCACCTGTTAAAGGAGGTGTTGCCACACGCAAGGCTTCCGGTAAAGTATTGAATGCAATTGCTGAAAGTTTACCTGGCCTCATTGGTGGTTCAGCGGATCTTTCTCCTTCTACAGATACTGTGCTGGATAAATACGATTCTTTTTCTGCAGACAACCGGGGAGGCCGCAATTTTCATTTCGGTATCCGGGAGCATGCCATGGGATCGGTATTGAATGGCATGGCGCTTACCAAAAATATTATTCCCTACGGTGCAACCTTTCTCATTTTTTCGGAATACATGCGGCCGCCCCTACGCCTGGCTGCCATCATGAAAATAAGGGCAGTTTTTGTTTTTACACATGATAGTATTGGCCTCGGGGAAGATGGAACCACTCACCAGCCCGTGGAGCAATTGATTTCGTTGAGATCTATCCCCAACCTGGTCGTGATTCGCCCTGCAGATGCCAACGAAACCGTTCAGGCCTGGCGTGTAGCCATTGAACGCAAAGACGGCCCGGTGGTGATTGTACTCACCAGGCAGAACCTGCCGGTTATTGACCAGGAGAAATACACCAAAGCCACTGAACTGGAAAAGGGAGCTTATATTTTGGCCGACACCGAAAAGGAGCCGGATATTATTTTAATAGGTACCGGTTCTGAAGTTGCGTTGCTGATGGAAGCCCGGGAAAAACTGGCAAAGGAATCAATTGCTGCAAGGGTAGTGAGTATGCCTTCCTGGGAATTGTTTGACAAGCAGGACGCGGAATATAAAGAGAAAGTATTTCCAAAAGGGAATAAAAAAAGATTGGCAGTGGAAGCAGGTTCCCCCCTTGGCTGGCACAAATATGTGACGGATCATGGGGATATAATCGGGATGTCGGGGTTTGGAGAATCCGCACCAGCTGAAGACCTGTACAGGGAGTTTGGATTTACAGTAGATAATGTGGTACTACGTGCAAAAGCAGTAATCGATAAGTAACATGAAAGAACGAATTAGATTCACAAATTGCACGAATTAAGAAACAGGCGGTGTATTAATTTCGAATTCGTCTTTTATAGTTTCAAATAAAATAAATTGTACTTCATTCATTGTTAAAATAGTAATAGCTTATTCATTCAGGGCATCTGTAAAAACTGCTGGTTGCCTTCGGTGGAGCAGATTAAGGATAAGGTTAAAGCAAAAGAGTAAGTTTTAGAGAAGCCTTTTAAAAAATCAACATCATGAAAATAGGATTATCAGCCGATCATGGCGGTTTTGAGTTAAAAGAGAAATTACATAGTTACTTATTATCTATGGGCCACGACATAAAAGATTTTGGCGCCTATGAATTAAATAACACCGATGATTTCCCGGATTTTGTAATACCGATGGCAAAAGCAGTTGCTAACCGGGAAGTAGAGCGGGGCATTGCGGTTTGCGGAAGTGGAGTGGGTGCATCTGTAGCAGCCAATAAGGTTTCGGGGGCAAGGGCCGCTTTAATAATGGATCATTTTTCGGCTCACCAGGGTGTGGAAGATGATGATCTGAATATATTATGTTTGGGTGGACGGGTAGTAGGCATTATGCTGGCGCAGGAACTGATCCGCAGCTTTTTAAATGCCCGGTTTAAAGGTGAGGAAAGACACCTGCGGCGAATGGAAAAGGTAAATGAGTTAGATAAATGATATTGTATTGTTAATGCGACTTGGAATAAGCGATTAAAAAATTAACCGGTTTATTTTTATGAATGGTTGGGATGTATTCTAACCGGAGATTGATATAGTACCGGTAACGGAAACTAAGATCCAGATTGGTATTCAGTTAAAGAGTGCGACGCAACGATGCTGACCAAAGAAAAATTGCCGGTAACAAAAAATATATTTTAAAAGGTTTTTAATATTCCGTAGCCCTGTAATTCATTCTTCGATTGTGCTATATGAAATTTTGAACAAAATGAAGAACCATAAAATCTAACTTAAACTTTATATCATGGGAAACAACAGGGTAAAACAAATACATGATTTCGGCCAAAGCATCTGGCTTGATTTCATTGACAGGAAAATCATGGACAGCGGCGACCTGAAACGGTTGATTGAGGAAGATGGGATAAGAGGGATTACGTCCAATCCTGCCATATTTGAAAAAGCCATCAGCAGCAGCGACGATTATAAAGATGATATAGCGAAACTGACCGAAAAGGAATGGAGCAACGAAGCGATATTCTATGGCGTTGCGGTAGATGATATTAAACGGGCTGCGGATATGTTGAAACCATTGTACGAAGAATCGGAAGGGGGAGATGGATATGTAAGCCTGGAAGTATCGCCACACCTCGCCCGGAATACGGAAGGTACGGCACAACAGGCTTTTGAATTGTGGAAAACGGTGAGAAAAGAAAATGTGATGATTAAAATTCCGGGTACCGCGGAAGGGTTGATTGCTATCCGCAGGGCTACCCGGGAAGGGATTAATGTAAATGTTACCCTGCTATTTGGATTGCACCGCTACGAGGAAGTTACGGATGCTTATATCAGTGGCCTGGAAGACCGGTTGAAAAACAACCAGCCGATTGATCATGTTGCTTCGGTGGCCAGTTTTTTCCTTAGCAGGATTGATGTACTGGTGGATCCGATGCTGGCGGAAAAAGGATTGGATCATTTAAAAGGGGAAGTAGCAATCGCCTCTGCAAAAAAAGCATACGAAATTTACCAGCGTGTTTTTACCAGCGACCGCTTTAAAAAGCTGGAGGATAAGGGTGCGAAGCCCCAGCGTTTATTATGGGCAAGTACAGGCAGTAAAGATCCTGCATTTTCAGATGTTAAATATGTGGAAGCATTGATTGGTGCCAATACGGTAGATACCATTCCGATGGAAACACTGGAGGCTTTCAGGGATCATGGAGTGGCCGCCGGCACATTGGAAAAAGGACTGGATCATGCAACCAGGGTGCTGGAAGATATTAAGCAGGCGGGAATTGATATTGATGCCGTTACACAGCAACTGGAAGAAGAGGGCATCGAAAAATTCAATAAGCCCTACGATAAATTGATGGAAGCAATCGGAAATCAAAAGAAGAAAATTAAAGAATAAATCAACATGGAAAAAACAGATTTAAAAGTGCTGTTCCTGGATGTTGGCGGCGTGCTGTTAACCAACGGATGGGGGCATGAATCAAGGATGGCAGCAGCCAAAGAATTTAACCTGGAGTATGAGGAGATTAACCGGTTGCACGAATTTATTTTCAATGTGTACGAGATCGGTAACCTCACCCTGGAAGAATACCTGGACACGGTAATTTTTAATGAGCCAAGGGAATTCACCAGGGAAGATTTTAAATCCTTTATGTATGCACAATCCGTTGAGTTGCCGGGTATGCTGCAATGGGTAATTGAATGGAAAAACTCTGGCTGTGGTTTCAGGATCATTTCCATTAACAACGAACCCAAGGAGCTGAATGATTACCGGATCAAGAAATTTAAACTGCACCGTTGCTTTGATGCTTTTATTTCTTCCTGCGAAGTGGGGATGCGTAAACCGGATCCAAGGATTTTTAAACTGGCAATGGGCGTAGCACTGGCGGCACCGGAGCAATGTTACTATTTTGATGACCGGCCCATGCTGGTGGATGCAGCAGCAAAGCTGGGGATCAACGCTTTTCATCACAAGGGTTTTGAATCGAGTAAAAGTATTATTGAGGGGTTGTAAAAAAGCCCCCTCTAACTCCTCCGCCGCGGCGGAGAGGACCAAAGGCAGTAGCTTTATACTTTGTAAATTCTAATGAGAATGATAGAGTGGGTTGCATTTGGGGGCGAATGCTTGTATGTGCTTTGGATTTAAGTAGCGCAAAGAATGAGTCTTGAAACAAGGTTGGTAAGGTTCATTAAAGATTTTTAAGTTGATGTGGAAGATACAATGTCTGGATAAGAACTGATGCACCGCTCCCTCCCTTTTGTCGAAGATCCCGATTTTTCGGGAGGGAGGGAGAAGGAGGGTGAGGTTGATGCTGCATTAGAATGTAAAAAATGATAGCAGTTACCTTCAGTAGCTTTCTTAATCGTATATGGTAAAAGATTTTACTCCTTACAAACCCATAAGCAGGTAAAATAAATTAAAATCCAAACCTCAACAACAACAAACACTCAAACACTAATAAAATATTCCATATGGCAGAAGCAAATTATTCATTTGGTATGATTGGCCTGGGTACAATGGGACGTAGCCTCTTACTCAATATGGCAGATCATAATTTTTCAGTAGCAGGTTATGATAAAGACCTGGAGAAAACAAGCCTCCTCGAAACAGAAGGTGCAGGTAAGCCAGTTAAAGGATTCAATTCGTTACCTGGATTTATTCAAAGCCTGCAAAGTCCACGTTCAGTAATGATGCTGGTACCTGCCGGAAAAATTGTAGATAGTGTAATTGAAGATTTGATTCCACTATTGGATAAAGGCGACCTGATTATTGATGGTGGCAATTCGCATTTTACCGATACCAACCGCCGGGTAACTTACCTGGATGAGAAGGGACTGAATTTTTTCGGTATGGGCGTATCAGGTGGAGAAGAAGGTGCACGCCACGGACCGAGTATGATGCCCGGTGGAAATAAGGAAGCCTATCAGCATGTGAAATATATTTTTGAAGCCATCGCTGCTAAAGTAAATGGGGAGCCCTGTGTTACCTATATCGGTCCGGGTGCGGCCGGCCATTTTGTAAAAATGGTTCACAACGGCATCGAGTACGGTCTCATGCAACTGATCTCAGAAACCTACGAAATTTTGAAGAAGGGTTTGAAACTGGATAATGATGCAATTCAAAAAGTATTTGCCGGTTGGAACGATGGAAGGTTGCAATCGTTTTTGATAGAGATCACCAAAGATATTTTTAAATTTAAGCAACCCGGTGCGGATCATTTGCTGGTAGATGATATTAAGGATGAGGCAAGGTCGAAGGGTACAGGCAAATGGACCTCGCAGGTATCGATGGACCTGGAACTGCCTGCCACGGTAATTGACACCGCTGTTTCAATGAGGGATCTTTCCAAATACAAATCATTGCGGGTTCAGCTTTCGGCGTCATTTGGCAATGACGAAGTTGATCTTGGCGTAACCAGTAAGGCTGCATATTTAGAGGCGCTGGAACAGGCATTTTATTTTGCGATGATCACGGCTTATGCACAGGGCATGCACCTGCTATCCAAAGCATCCGCAGAATATCAATATGAACTGAACATGGCGGAGATCGCTAAGATATGGAGAGGTGGTTGCATCATTCGCTCTACTTTCCTGGAGGATATTTACAAAGCCTTTTCTAAAGACAGTAAACTTGCGCATTTACTGTTGGATGCAGAGATACAGGCATTGGTAAATGAAACGCTGCCAGGTATTCGTTCGGTAGTATCAGGTGCAGTTTCGGCAGGCCTGGCTATCCCCGCTTATGCTGCAGCTATCAGTTATTTTGATACCATTCGCAGTGGCAGGATGCCATCCAATTTAATACAGGCACAGCGTGATTATTTTGGAGCACACACTTACGAGCTAAAAGGAGAATACGGATTTTTCCACACGGAATGGAATCCGAATGTCTGATAATGTCTGACGTAGGATTTGATGATGCCCGCCTGGATGAACCCATTCGGACAGGTCTGATTTCTTTACACCTCCAGGTTAATTTGTTTGTTATGGTTTAGCTAACGGGGGACAGGCATAATTTACAACGATCAACATTCACAACATCTGTAATTTAATTACAGCTATAAAACTATTCAGCATCAAAATTGTAACATCAAAAGCAGCAATCAAATAACACATTTTTCGTATTCAACAAATAAATAGCAGACGCTAACAATTCCAAGGAAATCAGACCTGTCCGAATGGGTTCATCCAGGCGGGCATCAAAAAATCAGACATCAGACATAATTTTTTTTTATGAAAGCAATAAAATCTCAACCCACTATTTTTATCATATTCGGCGGTACCGGCGATTTGAATGCACGGAAAATTACACCTGCCTTGTACAATTTATTCCTGGATGACTGGATCCCGGACCAGTTTTCAATTGTGGGTACCGGCCGTACCAAACTCACCGATGAGGAATTCAGGAATACATTATTGGAAGGGATCAATTCCTTTTCAAGAAGGGGGAAGGCGGATGAAGCAAAATGGCAGGAATTTTCCAAACATATATTTTACCAGGTAGCCGATGTAAAAGATGCAACAACCTACACTGCATTTGTGGAAAGGATAAAGGAGAAGGAAGAAGAGTGGAAAGCAGAAGCCAATGTCATTTATTATTTGGCCGTGGCGCCTCAATTCTTCCCCATCATTGCGGAAAATATTGGCAAGAATGCGCTGTGTGAGAACATCGCTAAAACACGGATCGTTATTGAAAAACCTTTTGGCCATGATCTTGAATCGGCAAAAGCTTTGAATAAATTACTGCAGGGTATTTTTGATGAAAAGCAGATATACCGTATTGATCATTACCTGGGCAAGGAAACGGTACAAAACATAATGGCATTTCGCTTTGCCAATTCTTTATTTGAACCGCAATGGAACCGCAACTCTATTGACCATGTACAGATTTCTGTTACCGAGCAATTAGGCGTAGGCGACCGGGGTGATTATTACGAAGGCTCCGGCGCATTGCGTGACATGGTGCAGAATCATATCCTGCAACTGCTTTGTATAGTAGCCATGGAAGTGCCCATCAGCTTTAGTGCAGATGAGATAAGAGACCGGAAAGTAGAAGTGTTGCGTGCCATGCGGAAATTTACACCGGGAGCGATCAAAAAACTGGTGGTAAGGGGCCAGTATAGTGAAGGCTGGATGGAAGGGAAACAAGTGCCCGGTTACCGGCAGGAAAACAAAGTGAAGGAAGATTCCAATACCGAAACCTTTGCGGCCATTAAGTTTTTTATAGATAACTGGCGCTGGCAGGGAGTGCCGTTTTACGTACGTACCGGTAAGCGCATGCAGCAGTCTTCTTCTGTTATCAGTATCCAGTATAAAGATGTTCCTCATTCCATTTTTCCTTCAGAAGCTTCCGAAAGCTGGGAACAAAACCGGCTGGTAATAAGCATTCAACCCGAAATGAGTATTCGCCTGCAGGTACAGGCCAAAAGGCCCGGACTGAATATGGTGCTTAACCCGGTGGATATGGTGTTTGATTATAAGGGTACCTATCCCATCGAAACTCCCGAAGCTTATGAAACCCTGTTGCTGGATACGATGCTGGGCGACCAGACGCTGTTTATGGGCGCCGACCAGGTAGAAGCTGCATGGGAACTCATCATGCCGATATTAAGCGCCTGGGAAAGCAAGCAGAGCCTGAGCTTCCCTAATTATTCGGCCGATACCTGGGGACCGGAACTGGCAGAGGCATTGATAGCACAGGATGGATATCATTGGTTTACATTGCCACACAATCATAAAAAAACAACATAGCAGCATAATTTACTTACTTGGTGAGTCACCCTTTTGGGGTGGCCCACCAGGTAAATAAATTCGTGAATGGTGAATGGTCAATGGTGAAATCATTGCACATTCATCACGATTCACGAATTGTCTATTGCCCATTGCCCATTCACCATTGACCAACAAATTATCGCCATAATGAAACTAAACATATCCGAATCAGTTGATGCCGTATTGCAAAAACTGGCCGCATATTTTGTTGATGCCGCCAATCAATCTATTGCGGAACATGGACGGTTTACCGTATCACTTTCAGGAGGATCGTCACCGGAAAAATTGTATGCTTTGCTTGCTTCACCGTTTTTCAGTGATAAGGTAGACTGGAGTAAAGTGTATTTCTTTTTTGGTGATGAAAGATATGTTCCCGCAACAGATCACGCAAGTAATTATAGAATGGTGAACAATGTTTTTTTTCAGCCATTGAAAATAGATTCCGCTCAAATTTTTCGGGTTAATACGGTGCTTTCACCAACAGATGCAGCCATTCAATACATGGAAGATATCAACCGTCATTTTGAAGGCGCCGAACCCCGTTTTGACCTGGTGCTGTTAGGGTTGGGAGATAACTCACATACGGCTTCTTTATTCCCACACACCGGTATTTTGCATGAAAGTGAAGCCACTATAAAAGCTGTTTTTATTCCGGAGCAGCAGGTTTACCGCATCAGTTTTACGGCGCCATTAATTAACAGGGCGCATCGTATTGCATTCCTGGTGTATGGAGCAGGAAAGGCACAGGCCGTAGCCAATATACTGGAAGGGGTACGTGATATAGAGAATTTTCCGGCACAGTTAATTCAGCCAAAGGATGGAGTGGTGGATTGGTTTTTGGATAAGGCGGCGGCAGCAAATATTAAAGTTGACTGATGAGATGCTTTCCTTTTCATTGGAAGATATTGCCTGGAAGAAGGAGGAACTCATGTACCGGAAAAGCAGGCTGTTGCATAGTTGCCCGAAGACCACAGTAGCCGTTGTTGTGTGTTGAGCGGATGGTTATGAGGGGCTGGCTCACCAACAACTTATAAGGGCGATATGATTTTAATTAAAGCAGCGAGCCAAAAAAGGTTTCCGAATGATTTTATGTTTGCGATGAATAAGTACGAGTTGGGAAATTGGAGGTCGCAATTTGCGACCTCCAAAGAAGATAGACAAGGTTTGAGGTACACCCCATTTTGTTTTACAGAACAAGGGATTACAATGTTATCCTATATTTTAAACAGTTACCACACTAATAAAAAAAGTAATTAGCTATCAAGATTTGCTGCCTTCAATTTCCTTTTACTTTGGATAGATTCTTTTAATAAACTAAATTTGGATAAACATATTCAAAATGGTCTTGGTATTAAAAAAGGGAGCAACCAAAAAAGAAATTGATGTTATCCGTAAAAAGCTGGACAAATTGCCCACCAAGGGTGTAGATACAAAAAAGTATTGTGGCGTTATTAAGTTAAAGGAAGATCCATTGGACATACAAAAAAAGTTGAGAGATGAGTGGGAATAAATTTTTGCTTGATACAAATGCGGTCTTATATATTCTTGCCGGAGATGAAATATTAGCAGATTTATTAAATGGCGAAAGACTATATGTATCCATTATTACAGAGATGGAGCTATTGAGTTACAATTATTACAGCAAAGGAAAAGCAACAGGTAAAGAGTTTTTTGGCTGGTTTTGTTATCGTAAATATTAATGACGAAATAAAAGACCAGGCGATCGAAATCAAAAAGAATACCCATTTGAAATTACCTGACAGTATAATAGCGGCGACAGCTATTGTGTTAGGCATTCCTCTTGTAACCTCTGACAAACAATTTAGAACAATTGAGAAAATGGATTTGCTTTTTTATGAAAAATAATAATGGTTCAAAGTAGGTTATTTTAATCCCCGCCAAACTACCGCGGCAGCGAATTGGATTTAAACCATAGAATTAATAAAATCCCAGGCACAATAAAACCTTCTTCCGAAATTAAATTACCAATAAAAGAACACAACTGCCCCATCTTTAATTCTGCATAAATATTTTCAATCGTATATTTCAACAATAAGAAATGGTTAACTGAATAAGGAACTAAATTGCTGAATGAAAACCATTTAATATGAGCATCGAAGCATCCCGTCTTTCGCAACAATACAACAACACCGCCAACTGGTTGAAATGGGGACCTTATTTGTCGGAAAGGCAATGGGGTACTGTACGGGAGGATTACAGCGCCGATGGAGATGCATGGAACTATATTTCGCACGATATGGCCCGCAGCAAGGCATACCGCTGGGGCGAAGATGGCATCGCCGGCTTTTGTGACGATCAACAAATACTCTGTATCAGCCTGGCATTATGGAATGGCAAAGACCCCATCATCAAAGAGCGTTTGTTTGGCCTCACCAATACCGAAGGAAATCATGGGGAAGATGTAAAAGAATTGTACTACTACCTGGATAGTGTACCTACGCACAGCTATAATAAAATGCTGTATAAATATCCGATCGATGCATATCCTTACGATAAAATCGTAGCCGAAAACGGGAGGCGGACCAGGCTTGAACCGGAATTTGAATTGATCGACACGGGAGTATTTCATGAAGATAAATACTTTGATGTATTTGCAGAGTACGCAAAAAACAGCCCGGACGATATCCTGGTGCGGTACACCATTTATAACAGGAGCAACGAAAATGCAAGCCTGGATATTTTACCACAATTATTTTTTCGCAATACCTGGAGCTATAATATAAAACAGGAGCAGCCATTGATTACCCTGCTCGGCAATAATACGCTCCTGCTGCAAAGTACTGAACCCGGAGACCTTTACTGCTATGCCGATGGGGCGCCTGAGTTTTTGTTCACCAATAACGAAACCAATACGCAACGGTTATATGGAGTGGAAAATAATTCACTCTATTGCAAAGATGGATTCAACGACTTCCTGGTTCATCAGCAAACCGATGCTGTAAATCCCCTGCAGGAAGGCACTAAAGCCGCTATAAGGTATCATCCCGAAGTGCCCGCCGGGGGCAGTGTTGAAATCAGGCTCCGTTTGTGCAATTCAAAATTAAACGGGCCATTCAGCGATTTTAATAAAATTATTACCAGCCGTATCAACGAGGCAGATGAATTTTATAGCAAAAAGCAGTTGCCGGATTTAAGTGCAGATGAAAAAATGATACAGCGGCAGGCCTGGGCCGGTATGCTTTGGAGCAAACAGTATTATAATCTCAATATAAATGTATGGCGAAATGGCGATCCCGGGCAGGCGCCATTACCTACCGGCCATAAGAATTCAAGAAACAGCCAGTGGAAACATTTCGTGTCAGCCGATATCATTTCCATGCCCGATAAATGGGAGTATCCCTGGTTTGCTGCATGGGACCTGGCTTTTCATACGGTCGCATTTTCTTTGATTGATATTGATTTTGCAAAATCGCAACTCAGGCTATTGCTGAAAACAGAATATATGCATCCCAATGGGCAATTGCCTGCCTATGAATGGGATTTTAGTGATGCCAACCCGCCGGTGCATGCATTTGCTGCATGGAAAATTTACCAGGTAGAGAAAGAGTTGGGCGGCAAAGGAGATTTTCATTTTTTAGAAGCGGTATTCCAGAAATTGTTGCTGAATTTTACCTGGTGGGTAAACCGGAAAGATAGCAATGGCAATAATATTTTTGAGGGTGGATTTTTAGGCCTTGATAATATTGGTATTTTCAACCGAAGTGCACCGGTGCCGGGTGGTGGTCATTTGGAACAGGCAGATGGAACCAGTTGGATGGCGATGTATGCCACAAATATGGTGCGGATATCGTTGGAACTGTCATTGTATAACCCGGTGTACGAAGCAATGGGCATTAAATTTGCACAGCATTTTTTGTTCATTGCAGGTTCCATTACCAATATGGGAGAAGATTCTGAAGGGCTATGGGATGAGGAAGATGGGTTTTACTACGACTTGTTGAAAATGCCCGATTGTAGTTTTAAAAGATTGAAAGTAAGAAGTATGGTGGGATTGATACCCATGTTTGCCACCATCATCTTTGATGAAACCGCGTGGAAAATGCTCCCTTCTTTTGAGAAACAGATGGATGAGTTTAGCAGGCAACGGCCCGACCTTGCTTCACTGGTAAGTTCATGGAAAGATTGTAAGGGAAACGACCAGCACCTGTTATCGCTGCTGCGTGGCCACCGCCTGAAATTATTATTGCGCCGTATGCTCGACCCTGCTGAGTTCCTGGCAGATAATGGCATACGGTCCGTATCAAAAATACATGAGGAAGATCCATACGACCTGCGGCTGGATGGGGCGGATTATTGTGTGCGGTACACCCCTGCGGAGAGTGATATCAACATGTTTGGTGGCAATAGCAACTGGAGAGGACCAATCTGGCTACCCCTTAATTTTCTCATCATTGATGCGTTGTATATTTTGCACGATTATTACACCAGCGATTTTAAGGTAGAATATCCAACCCATTCGGGAGCGTTTTCTTCGCTGGCGCAAATTGCTGCATCCCTTGCAGGGAGATTAAAAAATATTTTTTTGAAAAATGAAAAAGGCGAACGGCCGGTATTCGGTGGACAGGATACATTCAACCATGATCCATATTTTAAGGACCATATTTTATTTTACGAATACTTTAATGGGGATAACGGAAAAGGGCTGGG
>JANPIJ010000201.1:0-4731 GCA_031424955.1 Ferruginibacter sp.
TCTTTGTCCAGGTTAAAAGTCCAGGCCATGTTCAATATGGATCCGTCTTTTCTTACCACCCTGTTTTCAAAATACTTTAGACTATTGGCATCAAAAATCTGTTTGAGAGCAATTAAGGTTTTCTCTTTATCTGCTTCATAAACAAGGGCCATAGGATTTTGCCCGATGAGTTCTTCCGTGGTATAGCCATACATGACTGTAGCCGAATCGCTTATGTAAAGCCGCTTTCCGGATTGATCGATTACGGTGATACTGTCATTTGAAAAACTAAGAATATTTTGCAGCTCATTGTCTCTTTCCTGCTGTATGATTTTTTTTAAACGCTCCTCTTCCGCTACATCCGTAATGGTAAAACAACGGTATTCAATTCCTGAGTCTGCGGCTAAAGGTTTTACCGCAGCTCTGCCTATAAAAAAGCTAGCATCTTTTTTCCTGAACTTAACTATTCCGTTTGTGGCATAGTCTTTAAGCGCCAGATTCATATTGGTAATCTCTTCCTTGTCTTCCAACACAAAATCCTTTCTTTCCAGCAATAAAAATTCTTCTTTGGTATAACCAAACATTTTACAGGCTGCGATATTTACCATAAAAATCTTACCATCAGCAATATTGAATATCTGGGCAGACTGTTCATTGTCAAATGCCGCCTGCAATAATTCGCTTTGCAGGTAATTAATATTCAATGCGGTTTTCATTTAGTCAATAGATTTGTAAAATTTCCAGCGGATATTAACGGTAGATCCTAACAAGTTAGTTCATTTTTGCAAGCAAGCCCTTTGCATCTTTGGCCGGCTTAGTTTCTGCTCTCCGCCTACGCTCGTGTCTCAGTCTTCGCTTTGTTAAAAGCTGAAAAATGTTCTCCCGCCCCAAAGGCTGCCGGATTGGAGCGGCACCGGAGCAAAGCGGAGGTACAGCGTAAAGCCGGGACAAAAGTTGAGATATGTTCTGCGGTCCACAGCCCCAACCCCTCAATCAATTTCCTCTGCCGTTGCTCTTCAATGCCCGCTGGCACGGAATCCATTTCACTTGAACATTTTGTATCCCCTCTCACGGGTTCCATAATTGCCAATAGTTCCTGGTTGAGTTCCGGGCACAGTTTAAAAGGGTGTCCCAAAAAATCAAGGCCTGAAAATTTCGGTACAACTTATTTATTTTTTTTGTCGAAGGATTTTACAACACAAAGCTACCACTTACCTGTAGGTGGGCTGGTGTTTTGGGATAGCTTGAGCGCAAAAGGCACCAACAATTCCCGATTGGGAACGATTTGGATCAAACATGCGGGTTCTGAAATGGAGGAAGGTTCTGACATCTTTCGGGCAGCTGGTAATGATCGCCTCGATGGGATCCTGTTTATTGGCGCAAGTCTTGTTCCGAAGGAAGGCGACCGTGTCTATTGATTCCAGCGGTTTCGAACCGCAGCCTAGGGTTCAATAGAATAATGCAACTGGACTTGCCTCGCATTGTTATTAAGAATCCCTACGCAACTCCAAAACAAACACGCTGGTCTTGCCATCGCCTGGTCTTATAATCACCGACGATCGCCCACCTGTAGCCTTTCAATTCTAAACTTTAAATTCCCCAAAAGAGAAGTGTTGCCGCTGCCTGGCTTGTATTTAAAAGCCAGCACAGACTTTCCGCCCATTTTTATTCAATGCTCCATCTCTTTACTTGCACTCAATATACCCTGGTAAAATCCACCCCCTTCGTCACAATTACCCTCTCAGGTTTGTAGAGGATTGTCTTTGTGTGGGGGAGGAGTAGTGAATGCATAAATGTTTTTTGGGGTGCAAGTCTTACAGGGTGGTAGGCCCAGCTCCATTGCTTGGTTTGAAGTTGTTTCTTCCGATATATTTGTTACTGATCTGTAGCTTGAACAGCGGTTATTCTACACAAATAGAATTCAACCTTTGAACATAGCATACCGAAAAATAAAATGAGATTATCTTATAAAACCCGTTTTTATTCTGTGATCATTTATGCTTCTTCGTTGGATATTATTTTCTATTCTTCCACGCAAGTGGCCATAACGTTTTAACATATTTGTTGTGAAGAATAAGTTTTATTCAGATAATTTTAGAAATACACAAAAATCAACTAAATCATTTCCTTATTCAATTTGAAAAATCTATTTTTAATTTTCGTTGTTTTCTTCTTTTACAAAAGCAGTCTTGCACAGGCCGTAATTACCCGGCCGGCAGTCACAAAATCAATATTTGATTTCGGTGCTATCCCCAATGATGGTAAAGACGATACCTGGGCCTTTATCAAAGCGGGAAAGTATTTTAACAATTCATGGGATATCAATGGAGTGCCACTGGCAAAAGGCCGGCAAAACTTTAGTACGGAAAAATATTCCGGCAAGTTGTTGATTCCATCCGGCAACTACTTAGTAGGGAAACAAATATCTATACCTGCTACAGGATTGAATACCACTTATGGTGCAGTTTTTGGATTTCCACAAGCCAATGCAGCCATTAATTATGCAGCGGGTTGGGCATTTAAGGCCGAGTTGGAATTGATCAGTATCACCAATGTTGACCAGTTTATTATTATTGGAATTGGTAAAACAACACCGGTAATAAAATACAATGATGGCCTCCTGATAGGTTATTTTAACAGCAAGGGAAAACCTGTTTGGTTTCCTGCAACCGCTTATGGATTGAACTATGGCTTATCAGTTGGGAGTTTCCTGGAGGCCAGGAATTGTAAAAATATTGCGGTAGAAAATATTGCTATTGATGGCAACAATACACCCACAACTGAAGGCGGTAAAACTTTTTATAATGGGGGCTGGGCTTCGGATCTTATTCAAAGAGGCGCCACTGGTACTTATTTTCTCAATACGCAAAACGTTACGCTTAAAAAACTGGACATTCATCATATGACCCTTGATGGAATTCTTTTCCAGGACTTTTACAAGGATACCCTGGTTTATAAAAATCAACCTTTCTCTAATTTACTTATTACCGATATAAAATGCAATTATAACCGCCGGCAGGGATTTTCCTGGTTAGGCGGAAGAAAGCTAACGGTAAAGAACAGCAGCTTTAATCATACCGGCACTACGGTAAGTGGCATTGCAGCAGGTAACCCTGGCGCCGGACTGGATATAGAACCGGAAGCAGATGGTACTATTTTGTTGTTGTGCGTGGATGGCACTTTTACCAATTGTGAATTTATCAATAACAAAGGCTGTGGATTGGTAAATGACGAAACTGCAGGAAGAAGTAAAAATATACAGTTCATCAATTGTACTTTTCATGATGTGGAGGGTTATAGTGTTTGGGTAAAAGGCAGATCAATTGTTTTTAAAAATTGTAAAATATGGGGAGGTTTTGTGTATGGAAATAATGGTGCAATACCAGGGGAAGAAACCAGGTTTTATAACTGTGATTTTGCAGATGAAGAACTGCCGGGTAGAAAAGGTATTTACAATGCTGACTTTGCCCTGGTGGAAAGCTGGCAATATGCAAAAAGACTTTTATTTTCCAATTGTACTTTCAGAACCATTCATGAAAAGCAACGGCTGGTCACCATTTTTATTAAAGCAGCCTCAGAAGCCGATTTTACAGTGTTTGCCAATTGTACCTTTCTTATTAACTATGGTAATGAAAATGATGTAATGTTTGGATGTGTTTTTGAAGGGAATACCAGTATTACCAATAAAGGTAAAAAGGTAGAAATTATCCGTATGAATGGAATCGTTTTTGAAGGCAGTAACGATCAAAAAAATCCTGCTACTTTTAACCTGCAGGGGAATACCATTCTAAGCCCGGCCAATACCAATGGTCCGCAACTCCCTCAATTTGTAATTGGCAGAAGTAATGCCGGCAATCTCAATTTGGGTTATCTTAATTTTATTGTAGGAACGCAAAGCTGCTTATTTAGTCATTGGGATCAAACAATTGATATTGGAAAAAATGCAATATTCATTAATAAAGGACAATTTGCAATGCTCAATGGAAACATCAACCTGGATGGAAAATTTAAACTGGAAACAGGAAGTCACACTGCCTTTTTTAACCCGGTTAATTTTAACAACAGTTCCGGCCAGCAGGCAGAGTTGAGCTATAACAAGGGATCCCAGTTTGGTATAAAGGAATCATGGAAAAAAAATCTTGAAGGATTGGGAAACGCACAGCCCATTTCCAATATGAAGGTTTCAAAAAAAATAAAATTTAGTAAAGACAAATAAGCTGACTTTGTGATATTAATAATTAAGTTGTAGGCTTTTCGATTGCATACTTTCCGGAAAATAATATCTGAACCATATTTGTAAAACCAGTATTTTAAAAAACAAGGAGTCGGAAAGCTGCTGCATAATATTATGCTGAACTGGCATTTATTCCTGCTGCATCTAATTCACTGCCCTGAAACGTTGCCGCTTTCTGGCTTTTAGCCAACAGCCGCAATACACTTTCCTCCCATTTGTTTTCAATGCTTAATCTCTTTACCGGTAAACAATATACTCAATCAAAAAATCAATCTTTTTTTGTCGCAAATATCCACCCTGTCTTGCCGTGATTCTTTCCTCCGCTGTTGTTCTTCATTAGCCCGCCCTTTATCCTCCCTGCCGCCGTCGTCGGGTGTCCCGATAGGTATCGGAACCCACGACATCAACATTCATGTTTTTATAAATAAATGCTTTCACTGGGAGCTGCCCGATTTCAAGGCAGTCAGGGGTTTCCTCCAGGATAATAACTACTCACATGGTCTTCCAGCGAACTGAAA
>JANPIJ010000202.1:0-19384 GCA_031424955.1 Ferruginibacter sp.
GGGCTCCATTTTATATAGGCACTTCTTTTATCCTTCTCTGTTCTTAATACAAAAAACTGCTTTACTTTATTGGGCCGGGTACCGTTTCCGTTTCCAAATACACGTAAACCACTGATGGCGAATTTCCCGGTTGGCATGTGAATGTTCTCTAATTTGAGATAACGTGCCTGCACTGGTTTTTCGAGTTCGATATAATCATGTGGCACATCCGTTTTGTTTTTACTTTTATCTGTTAATACCATCCACTTTTTGCCGTCTGCCGAATAATATAATTTGTATTGGTGAAAGCTACCCAGCGATTTCCCCAAAAAAGAACTGTCCACATCCTGGTCGGCGTAGTTGATCTGTATGGCATTTACGGTACTGGTATTTCCCAGGTCGGTTTGTATATATTCTCCTTTGTTTGCAGTAGCTGCACTCCAGTATGTTTTTATATTTTCATCCACCGCATGATTGGCATTATAGCTACCCAGCGTAGAGGATACCAGTACCGGCTTTTTGTAATTGAGGAGCATCCAGAGAGGGGCGGCCCCCCTGCCCCCCGAAGGGGAAGCCTCCCCCAACCCCTCCGAAGGAGGGGCTTTAGACTCAGCGAATTCAGAATACGCTTTAAATTTGGCAGGGTCCAGGAACCCCCCTTCGGGGGGCAGGGGGGCTTTTCCTTCGGGCGGCAGGGGGGCTGGTAGTGCTTGTGGATAATCCCCAAAGGCAGTATTGCACCACATCACCCCGTCTTTGTCAAAACCCGTCGGCCAGATGCCCAATCTTCTTTCAAAGGTGTTTTTTACAGAAACGATCATCGTGCTTACATGCCAGTAATTTTTATGTATATCCCGGAAAGTAGCACCATGGCCTGCTCCGCGGATAAAGCCGCCCAGCTTGTAGCTCAGCGGATCGCTTATTGTTGTAAACGGCCCCAGTGGGTGATCACCGACTACCAGGCCATCCGCATACCCGCTAAACTCGGTACCGGGTGCGCCATACTGCAGGTAATATTTACCATTGTGCTTTGTCATGTGACTGCCTTCGATAAACGCATCTAAAAACGTATCATCCATGTATTCGCCAAAACGCTGCCAGCCGTAGCGCCAGCTTTCCAGCAGGTACATTTCCTTTCGGGTGCCTTTGGGCTGAAAGGTTTTCCGGTCTAGCTCCACCCCGTACATGGGAAATTTATTACTGCTGCCATTGTACATATACAACCTTCCGTCATCATCCGTAAAAAAACTGGGATCCCAACCCCCGATATCAAATGAATCCACCAATGGTTTCCATTCATTGGCTTTGGGATTGGTACTCATCCAGATGGTAAAGTTATTGGTATAGGTGGATCCAAAAACGATCATGGTATCGCCGATGATACCCACTGCCGGTGCACACAATTCATCATAGCCCGCATTCCATGGACGAAGGAATTTTTTGGAAATAAATTTCCAGTTGAGCATATCGCTGCTCCACCAATAGCCCCATTGATTGGTACTGAATAAATAATAATCTCCCTTGTAAGTAACAATCACGGGATCGGCAGTAGCACGGTGCCTGCCCCATTCGCTGAAGTTGGGGATGGGTGTGTACCCATAGTCGATATTGATCGGATTGCAGTAGGTTTTTTGTTTAAACTGTGCGTTGGTTACGCATACACAGAACAGGAAGCCAAATGTTAGCAGCCACTTAACCACAGAAGGATGTAGCGGAGCAGTAATATTTTGTTGATCAGCTGAAATAGGTTTCATAATAAATCAATATGTATGATAAGGTTTTTTTGGTTTGAATATCAATTGGTCGATGCTCCATTTTACCGGCCCTGCAAAAAAGAAAACCAGGGCCATCATGGCGAATATAAACGGGTGCTGGTCTTCGTAATAAAATTTACCATTGCCGATTCTAAAGCATATGAAAAGCATATTTACAGCCATGAGCAATGCCGCAGGACGGGTAAATAAACCCGCAGCCAATAACAGTCCCGACACAAATTCGAGGCCTTTTCCGGCATACACCATGAATAAAGGTGCAGGCAGTGTCTTAACTACATCCCACTTCGAATACTCAATCATTTTATTATTGTCAAATACCTCCCATCCATGATACACCATCAGCAAACCGGTAACAATGCGAAGTATTGCCAATCCGTTGTATTGCCAGGATCGCGGTTGGGAGAATTGTTGATTGTACATGTTTTATAGTTGAAGCTTTAAATTGATTAATTGGACAGGTTACGATGTCGGCAAATCTTTTTTAATAATGGGTTAGCGCTCATTAATCCCGATACAAATCGGGATAACAAGAAAAATCAAACACACCCCACTGATGCAATGGACGAGGTGACGAAGTTTTCTCTTAATTCTATTGACAAAATTCACCTCACTATTCATCCCTCATCTTCACTCATCACTCATTATTCATCATTCATCATTCATCATCTCATCTCTCACAAATTATTCTTCTTCATTTCTTCCACGGCAAAATTCACCGCCCTTGCCGTGAATGCCATATAAAGAATGGAAGGACTTTGATTACCGGTGCTTGTCATACAGGCGCCATCTGTTACAAAAACATTTTTGCAGGCATGCAACTGGTTCCATTCATTCAACATGGATGTTTTGGGATCCTTCCCCATCCTCACCCCGCCCATCTCGTGAATATCCAACCCGGGCGGCTGGTGGTTATCACTGGCATTGATATTCTTTACACCCGCCGCTTCCATCATCAGCTTTCCCTGCTCTAAAAAATCAGCCACCATTTTATCGTCGTTCGCATCATAGTCAACGGAGGTAACCAATAAAGGGATCCCCCACTGATCTTTTTTATCCGTGCTTAATCTCACATGATTTGTTTCTTTGGCAATGGTTTCGCACTGCATATACATGTATACTCCCCAACCGCCGGGTTCGCACAAGGCATCTTTATACCCTGCTCCAATTGCTGGTTCTATTCCTTTGTCACTTAACCTTTCGCGGTAGGCGCCTGAGTAAATGGTATAACCTCCAACAAAGCCGGTATCCCTTTTTTCTACATTTCTAAAGTTGGCAATGATACACTCCACCGGTTTTGAAACCTTGTAATATTTATCGGTAAAGCCAACCACCTCACCATTCATACTGGCCCTGTAATTGTGAAAGCAGATATATTTTCCAAGCACGCCACTATCGTTTCCCAGCCCGTTTGGAAAACGATTGCTTACCGAGTTCAACAGGATTAGATTGGTATTTAATGCGGAAGCATTTACAAAAATGATCCTCGCATAATACTCAGTTTCTACCTTTGTATTAGTATCAATTACCCTTACACCGGTAGCCTTCCCCAACTTTTCATCATAGATAATGGAATGTACTACGGAGAAAGGGCGAATGGTCAGGTTGCCTGTTTTTTTGGCCCAGGGCAGCGTACTGGAAACCGAACTGAAATAGCCACCCAACGGGCATCCACGCATACAAAGATTCCGGTTCATGCATTGGCCACGTCCCTGGTCAATATGAATTTGCTGTGGTTCTGAAATATGTGCCCACCTGCCCGACACATAGTGACGGTTAAATTTTTCTTTCAATACCTGTTGAAGGTGCAATTCCACGGCATTCAATTCGTAGGCTGTTAAAAATTCACCATCGGGCATAGAGGGAATTCCTTCCCTGCTGCCACAAACGCCGATGAATTTTTCTACATGGCTGTACCAGGGGGCAATGTCATCATACCCGATGGGCCATTGGTGGCCATAACCATATCTTTCGGGTGCGGTAAAATCATAAGGGCTCCACCTGGCGCAGGCCCTGCCCCAGGTTAGCGACTTGCCTCCCACCTGGTAACCCCGTATCCAGTCGAATGGTTTTTCCTGCACGTAGGGATGGTCGCTATCTTGTATAAAAAAGTGCGCCGTATCTTCTCCGTAACCGGCAGCTTTGCTGATTAAGGGATTTTCCTTTTTATCATTTGCGGTTATCCATCCACGGTGTCGCAAATCCCAGGGCGCATGGTTTGCAGTTGGATAATCTTTGATGTGTTGCACATCCCGGCCTCTTTCCAATACCAGTGTCTTCAACCCTTTCTCACACAACTCCTTGGCAGCCCAGCCGCCACTGATACCGCTACCAATTACGATGGCATCAAACACATGTTGAGCGTTTCCTTTTGAATGGATGTTGGTATGGGTGCTATCTGGCATAAAAAATAATCTTACATTATACACCGGCAGTTTTCTTTTCAATCATTCATACCAGCCGGATGCAGTGAACCATGTTTAAATGAATATCAAAAAAATTATTACTTCTTTACTATTGTTTCAAACCCCAGCTTCTTTAATCCATTTTTTACCTCCGGGCAACTCATAAACAAGTTCCACAATAACCCGCTCCTGTAATTTTCTATCATCACAATAATGGGCCCCTGGTCAATCGCCAGGTGAGATGTTGCATACCAGTTTTTCGTTTCATTAAACGCATCTGTAAAGCCATATTCACTCCATATCTTATCCCCGAGCCCGTAATAAAAATGCCTCAGCGCCTTCATTGAATATTCGGGTGTGTAGGGAAATGCAGACAAAGCCGCTGTGGGTGTAATGGTTCCATGATCTTCCGTAGGTGAATGCGCATTGTATCCATCGTAGGTATCGCTGGCCGTTAATCCCCAACAGTTTTCACCATAGCCTTTAAAAGCTTTTGGATTATCAATGCAGTAGGCCCGGTTGATCAACGTGTGGTTTTTATTTTGTTCCCAGTAATCCGCATACTGGTCCTTTAACCCGGTTGGGTTTAATCCCATAAAAGAATATTGCGAAAAGAAAAGCGGGCCGCCATAGTCGAATCCCAGCGGAAGTGTGTAGCCGTAAAATTGTTTGCCGTTTTTAAAGAAATTACTTTGCGCCCATCCCTTGTGATACACCGCATTACTTACCGGGTATCGTTCACCGGATGCCGCCAACACATACATGATCAGGCATTCATTAAAGCCCCGTACCGGGAAGTTCATCGCCCAGCCATTGTTGGGGCTCCAGTGCCAATACAATACATCCTGCCCGCCTTTTGTAAACCAGTCCCACTCCACATCATTCCACAACCAGGTGATGCGGTTGCGCAAACTCCTTTCCACATTGTTATCGCCATTAAAATATTGACGCACACATAACAAGCCCTGGAATAAATAAGAACTCTCCACCAGGTCGGCACCATCGTCTTTTCTGCTGAACGGAATTGTTTTGCCAGTAGCTCCATTCAACCAATGTGGAAATACACCATGGTAGCCATCTGCCTTCGATAAAAACTGGACCATCTTCAGCAACATCCTTGCAGCCGTATCCCTGCCGATCCATTTTCTTTCCACCGCAACTATAATACTCATTACCCCAAAACCGGTACCGCCGGTGGTGGTTACTTCATTGCCATAATTATAAGCTACATTGCTGCGTTCTCTTGCAAGGCCGCTTACCGGGTGGGCAAAGTCCCAGAAATATTTAACCGTTTGTTTTTGCACTTCATCCAGCAAGGCGGAATCAGACAAATTGGATATCCTGCTGATTGGCTTTTCAAGTTGTTGGGTTTTCTTTTGGCCGATACAATCAGCAGACAAATACGTGATGGATAACAGCAGGAAGAAATATTTTTTCATACAACTATTCACTTAAAAATTTTAAAGATATGGTGCAGTAAATCCAAGATTTTTCATCCCGTTTTTAATTTCAGGAGCGCTGGTAAATAAGTTCCAGAGTAAACCAGTCCGGTAATTTTCTATCATCACAATAATGGGCCCCTGGTCGATGGCCAGGGTTGATGTTGCAAACCAGGGATCGTGCAAAGAAAAGGCATCTGCAAAACCATAATTGCCCCACAATTTATCCCCCAATTTATAATAGAAAAATTTTAATGCCAGCATTGATTCTACCGGCGTGTATGGCATGGAGGATATCGCGGCTGTAGGTGCAATTACGCCGATATCTTCATTACCCGGTGCGCTGGCGTGGTAACTATTGGGCACATCGCTCGCTGTAAGCCCCCAGCAAAGATTGCTGTAGCCATACCATTGCTTGGGGTTGGCCCTGCAATACTCATAATTTATTTTTGTGTGATTGATTGTTTGGGTTTGATAGTTGGCATAAGCATCTGTTAACCCGGTTGGATTGATGCCCAAAAAAGAATAGTGTTCAAAGAATAACGGCCCACCCAAATCGGGGCCTAAGGGCAACTGGTAGCCGAAAAAGGTTTTGTCATTTTTCATTGCTCCGTTTCTTGCCCATCCATTATCATACACCGTTTTTGGTATTGGATAAGTGGTGGATGATGCTGCCATTACGTAGGTGATCAGCGCTTCGTTCCAGCCACTTACTTTTGCATTCATGGTCCATGTTTTATCCGGGCTCCAATGCCAGTATAGTACCTGTTGACTGTTCTGCTGAAACCAGTTCCACTCTACCGCATTCCATAAATTATTTATTTTATTTCGCAGGTTTGCTTCCGTTGCATCATTGGTATTAAAATACTGCCGGGCGATAATCAGCCCTTCCATCAGGAAGGAGGTTTCTACCAGGTCGGCTCCATTATCATTGGCGCTGAAGGGGATGGTAACACCGGTAGCACCATTTAACCAATGGGCAAAAGCCCCATGGTATTTGGTACAGTTATTTATTAAAAATTCACTAATCTTTAAAACTCTTGCAACTCCTTCCGCCCTTGTAATAAAGTTGCGGTTAACGGCAGTTACTATAGCCATTATTCCAAAGCCTGTTCCGCCGGTAGTTACCAGGTCGCCACTGGTATTTCTTTCTCTTGCCATGCCGGAAACCGGGTGGCCAAAATCCCAAAAATATTTAAAGGTTTGTTGCTGTACTTTATCCAATAAGGCGGCATCTGTAAGCAATGGAAATTTGTCGGTAGAATCGATATGCGTTACCAGGTCGAAACTGGCAGTACCAGACAAGACTGTATTTTTTTGTGTTTTTAATTCAGTACTTAAAGCAAGTGTATATTTTGTAACCGGCTGCAGTACAGGCAGCAGAACAACGGTACTGTCCCCGTTTTCATAGGAAGCAGTAAAAGGAATGCCAACCCCTAAGATATTTTTTAATGTAACCCCTGCAGCTACTGTACTGCGATTAACATTGGCAGAGAAAGACAACTTGATTGAAGGTGAAGATTTTACATTGTAAACCGGTGAAAGCTTCTGAACATTGTCAACACGAAGGGAAGCAAAACTGAAGGTTTCCGGAATGATAACCGGTGGTGTAGTTTGCTCCCCTTTTTTACACCCGGTAAAGAAGGCCGCAGATAGGCACATATAAAAAAGGAGATGATATCTTATCGTCATTTATGAATGTTTTTGATTCACGTGATGCTGCCTGCAAATAAAAAGAGGTTGCCCATGATTTTATACCCGGGCAACCTCATGAACAGTGTTTTAAAAATACGAGCCGCGATGGCCTGGTTAACTTAGCTTATTTAAATAAACTTTATCTGCCCTGCTTTTCCAATTGAAATAAAGCAAATACTTCTATCTCTGTAAGAGCCTTATCGTAAATCCTAAACTCATCCATTTTTCCCGAAAAATTAGTGGCCCAACCTTGAGCACTGGCAGCATTTGTCAGGCTGGGAGTTGTTTGAAATTGGAAAGCACCAAATGCCATTTTTGTGGCATTAATAAATGTTAGGTTACCATAAGGAGTTACTGGCTGAACTGATGGATCGCTACCATTCAGCTTTGGACCAACTGTATTAGCCGGATTTCCAGCGGTATTTACGCCAATTGGGGAGCCATTTTGATAAATATTGAAAACAGAAGTAGCTGCATTGTAAGTAGCCGAGAGATGCACCCAGGTGCCAAAATTAACCTTCGCATCTGTAAACTGTCCGGCCCAGGGAACTGCCGAATTAAACATGTGCACTTTGAAAGTTGCTTTATCTCCGCTACCTCCATCCTGGTAAATATCAATGCTTCCCCAGAAATCATCCGTCCTTGCTAATGTAAATATTCCTATGGCCCCACTATTCACCGAAGAGTTAATCCAAAAAGCTATGGTGTAACTTTTTAAACCTTGCAATGCAGCAGATGGAGTAAATGTTGCATAAGCCGAGCTTGCCCCTTTATAGCCTTGCCCTTTTTGGCCAGTTTCAAAAGTTGCGCCCTGGTTTACTCCGCTTATTCCCGTAACACTATCAATAAGACTACCATTGAAAGCCCAATAACCGACCAGGTTAGATTTGGCTATCTGATTCGAATTAGTAAATCCACCGGCAACAGGAGGTGCATCCCCCTTTGGAAAATCGTCATCCGTTTCTACTTTAGTACAACTGCTAACAACCATTGCCATACTCAAAGACAATATCATTATTGATCTTATTCTAAAAAAATTGTTCATAATATTTTTTTTAAGATGATTATTAATAGCCATTATTTTGGGTAAGCCTTCCACCACTTAAATCTCTTTGCGCCTGTGGTATTGGAAAGACTTCATGTTTGCCATCCACAAATGCTTTTCCATGCGCCCTTAAAACAGTACCCGCTCTTCCCTGCCGTACGAGGTCTAAAAACCGGTCTTGCTCCATTGCCAGTTCCGTTCTTCTTTCCTTCCATACGTTGGCCTGTGAGAGTGTAGTGGCCGGCAGGTTGGCCCTGCTTCTTACCTGGTTCAATTTGTTTACACCATCTGCGTTACCCAGCATGGCGGCTGCTTCGGCATACATCAGTAATACCTCTGAATAACGCATGAGGCGGATGTTTTTTGGCTTGGTGTCTTTGTTTGCTGTTACCTGTGGCGATTCGGCGATTGTACTGTGATATGGCTTGTAGCTATACCTTTCATTTTCAACAGAATCTTTGGAAGGTATGCGGAAGCCATCCCATAAAACAGTGCCCGGGCTATTGCCTGCTACTGTAGGATTGATAAATATGATGGTGCCGCTTCTCCTGGTATCACCTGCTTCATAAGCACCTGCCAGGTCGGTTGTGGGCGTATTAAATCCAAAGCCCAAATCGTTCCAGCCTCCCCTGCCCCTTGGCCCCTGTCCATTACTAAATAGCGGGCTTACTCCATTTTCTGTGGCATTGATTCCGGTTTGCACCTCAAAAATTGATTCGGTATTATTGGTGCCACCTTGTCCGCCAACCGGCTTTTCCCTAAAAATGAGACTATAGTCTGTAACCAGCGAGTATTTACCCGAGGAGATTACAGCATTGGTTAGGTCAAATACTTTCTGCCAGTTTTTTTGATAGAGATATGCCTTGGCAAGATATGCCTGTGCGGCACCTTTGTTTGCTCTTCCCACCTGGGTGGCGGCATCTCCTTTTAATGGCAGGTTGTCCGCCGCAAATTGCAAATCGTCAATCACTACCGCATAAATTTCAGCAGCACTTACCCTTGTATTTAATGGATCACTGTTGCCTTCACTTGGTAGCGGCACACTGATAATTTTAGGTACCCCACCAAAAAAGCGCACCAGGTTAAAATAATACAATCCACGTAAAAATCTTGCTTCACCAACCAACCTGTTTTTAGTAGCCGCATCAATGGTACTTTTGCCCACAATATCAATGGCCTTATTGGCTGCTACAATACCGCTGTAATGACCGCTCCAGATATTGTTGAAAATAAAATTATTGGGTGTATGGGTAAAATTGTCAATCTCCCCTAAAGGCGAAAAATCTCCCGGTGTACTTCCTTTGTCGGCATCATCACTGGCTACATCGTTAGAAAGTGCCCATAAAAAACCAACAGTAGTTTTATCAAAGCCACCAAAGTAAAGAGTATTATAGACGCCACCAACCAGTTTGGTTGCGGCTTCCGGGTCGGTAAGGGCTAACACTTCTGTTATTTGCCCCTGTGGTGGTACTTCCAAAAAGTTTTTTGAACAGCCTGCAAAAAAGGTAACAGCCGTTAAAGAGGAAGCAATTATTATATTTCTATTTTTCATTTTTACTTATTGAAGGTTAATAAATTAAAACCCAACATTAACACCAACAGCAAATGTGCGGGTAGTTGGATAAATGGATGACTCAATGCCACCGGCCAGTGTGTTTTCACTTCTTATTTCGGGTGTAAAACCGCTATAACTGGTAAACGTAGCCAGGTTTTGAACAGTTGCATACACTCTCAGGCTTTGCATTTTTAAGGAAGTCAGGATATTCATTGGTAGCGTGTAACCGACCGTAAGATTGTTGATCCGGAAAAAATCACCCTTCTCTAAAAAATAAGTAGATGCAGGCAATTCATTCAGGTTTGCCCTTGGGATACCTGTGTTGGTATTATTGGGCGTCCAGCGGTTCTTAGCTACATCGGTTTCCACATTATCCCTGAAATCTCCACGGGCGGCTTTTTTGCCGTTGTAAATTTTACCACCACTGGTACCATATCCTCCAACTGAAAGGTCGAATGTTTTGTACCCTAGCCCACCGTTTATCCCGTAGGTAACTTTGGGTTGATAAGAACCCTGGAAAGTCCGGTCCAATGAGTTGATTGCTTTATCGCCATTTATATCCCTGTATTTCAAATCACCAGGCTTGGCACTGGGCTGTGCAGAGCCTGTAATTTCAGCCGCGTTTTGAAAAATGCCTTCCACTTCCCAAAGATAAAAACTGCCAATAGGCTGACCATTGTCTGACAATGTTGTAGTACCCTGTCCTCCTACATTGCCATTAGATAAGGCTTGTCCGCCATTCAAATTTAGTATCCTGTTTTTATTGAAAGCTATATTGCCACCTAAATTGTATTTCCAGTCTTTGTTAATATTATCTTTCCAATCTAAGCCCAATTCTACGCCTCTATTCGTGAAGGTGGCGGCATTGGTTATATATTCATTATCGCCCAAAACATCAGGGATTCTAACGGTCACCAAAGCATCGGTTGTTTTTCTGTCATAGACGTCAATTGTTCCCGACAGCCTGTTTTTCATCATGCTGAAATCAAGGCCAACGTTCACTTCTGTTGTTATTTCCCATTTAATCTGTGGATCAATTATTTGGTCTATTGTAAAATTCAATACCTCAGTGCCATTGAAGAAATAAGGGCGGTTGAGTGTGGCCAAAGAAGTATAAGCATTACTTGGTATTCCATCGTTACCCACTTTACCATAGCTGGCACGCAGTTTAAGATTATCAACTATTTTTTGATTATCCATAAACTGTTCGCTGCTGATAGCCCAGCCTAAACCCACTGATGGGAAGAAGCCCCAGCGGTTATCTTTAGGCAAACGGGAAGTAGCATCGTACCTGCCGGTAGCGGTTAAAAAATATTTATCCTTGAAATTGTAATTCAATCTTCCCAGGTAAGAGTTGCGGCTTGATTTATCTCCTTCCTGTAAATTGGTTGCACCAATAGTAGAACCGGCGTTTAAATACCACAGGTTTTTATTTTCAGGCACATCAAGGCGCTTGCCACTTATTTTATTAAACCTGATTTCTTCGGCAGTTGTACCAACCAATAAATTAAAACTATGGTCGCCAAACTTTTTTATGATGGTGGCAGTATTGTCCCAAACCCAGCGGTTGCCCTGGCTTTCCTCAATATTTAAACTGCTAATATTTCTTACCTGGTTGCTGCCGGAAGTAAGGAACACATTATTAGGACCACTGTTTAAATATTTATAACCGTAACTAACACTCCTGAAATTGTTTTTATCAACCCCAAAGCTTGAGCGTAAAGTAAGCCAAGTAACGGGTTTTAATTCCGCAACAATATTACCCTGAAAGCGGTCGCCTTTACCTGTATTATCGTTCTTATCCTGATCAAGGATTGGGTTACCTACATTATTAGCCAAAGAAGTATTACCATACAAGCCATTTAGTTTTGCGGGTACATAAGGCGCTGCACGATAGGCCACATTAAAGGCACCCAAGTCTACATTTCTTACATCGGAACGGCTGTAAGAAAACAATGTGGAGATTTTAAATTTATTGGAGATTTTATAATCGTTGTTGTTTCTTAGTGTGAAGCGATTAAAATTATTCGTCCTGATAATACCTTCATCACTCAGGTACCCTGCACTGAAAAAATAATTTATTTTATCGCTACCGCCTGATAAGGAAATGTTGTGATTTTGAAAAACACCTCTTTTCAATATCTCATCATACCAATCTGTATTGGCTCCGTTTTGCAGGGTTGCCTGTTTTACGATACTGTCGCCGCTGCCATAATATACACTGGCTTCATTCACATAGCCGGCATATTGGTTGGCTCCGGCCATGTTTACCAAACGGGCGGCTTCCTTTACACCAACAGATGCGTCGTAGTTGATCAGCATTTTTCCCGGCCTGCCTTTTTTGGTTGTAATCAACACCACTCCATTGGCAGCCCGCATACCATAAATGGCGGTTGCAGATGCATCTTTCAAAATATCAAGGCTTACAATATCCGCAGAGTTGATATTCCGGATATCATCATTGATAATACCATCCACTACATATAAGGGATTTGCTCCACCGAGCATTGTACCCGTACCCCTGATACGAATAATCGGCAGGGCATTTGGATCGCCACTGTTTATTACCTGTACCCCCGCCACCTTACCCTGCACTGCCTGTGTAGCAGTTAATACAGGCTGCTTGGCCAATTCGGCGCCACTAACAGAAACAACCGATCCGGTTAAGTCTTTGCGCCTGGATGTACCGTACCCCACCACTACCACCTGGTCCAACACTTTGGTAGAGGCTGCTAAAACAACATTTATTTCGGTACGGTCATTCAGCGGTACTTCCTGTGTTTCAAAACCTACTGATGAGAATACCAGGGTAGCCGCATCAGGCACAGATAGCGAGTAAGTGCCATCTATACCGGTAGATGTGCCGGCAGCAGAGCCTTTTACCCTTACTGAAACACCTGGCAGCGGATCACCGGATATGCCGGTTACCTTACCAGTCACTTTCACATCCTGCGCCACAAGATTTTTTGGGGTGATCACCACCAGGTTATTATCGAGAATCCGGTAGGTTAAAGATGTGGAGTTAAAGATATTGTCCAATACTTCCGTTACCAGTATATTAACGGCGTTGATGCTCACTTTTTGGTTAGATGACACTACTTCGTCATTGTACAAAAAGCGGAAGATGCTCTTCTTCTCAATCTGCTTTAGAGCAGTTTTGAGTTCCGCAGATTGAAGTTTGATCGTTATCCTGTCCTGCGAATAGGATGTTCGGGCAGACAATTGCAAACTGGTTAGTAAAATAAGCGCAATTATACTATTCATAAGCAGTAACATTTTAAAACTGTCTCTTTTTTTCAAAACAAGCAGTCGTTCATTTTTTTTCATATTTTTAATTTTGGTTAATGAAACGGTTATCCTGGCCTTCCAACGGGCAATGGGGTTACTATATTTGTTATCCTTTTTTATTCGGGAAATGCGCCAACATTTCCCGTTTTTTATGCAGGACGTCAGGTAGAGTTGTTGATAAATGATTTTTGCATGGGGTTATTTAAAAATGGTTACGTTTTGGTTGTTTATTTTGTATTTAAAAAATGGCGTAGATAACTGTAATGCAAGCAGTGCTTCCGCAATGGTTTGTTTTTCAAAAGTCCCTGTCAGGCGTTCTGATTTCAATTTGGAATCGGCAAAATCTATACTCACGCCAAACCATCTTTCCATCTTTAATGCCACTTCTTCAAAAGGCTCATTATCAAAAACCAGTTTATTTTCTACCCATGCCGTTTCCTGTATGGTAATATCGTCTTTTCCCAACGTTAGATGGCTCATCAGCGTAATCATGGAATCCGCAACAATTGGCCCATTTTTTTTGATTGTTGTAATCCGGTTGTCTACGTAAGTTGGATCGTTACTTATGATTAATTTATCATTGGGTTTCATTACAAACTCACCCGGTCTGCCCCTGATCGTAACTTCAATGCTGCCCCTTATTAAACTGGTTTCAATATTCCTTTCACCCGGGTAGGCCTTTACATTAAAAGCGGTACCTGTTACCCTGATATTAATCTTATTGGCATGTATTATAAAAGGTTTGTCCTTGTTTTTTACCACATCAAAATAAGCTTCCCCGGTAAGGGTCACTTCCCGGAATTTTTCGCCAAAATCCCTGTTATTATACACCAGCTTACTACCCCCGTTTAACCATACAGACGAACCATCCGGCAATTGAATTTTAGTACGGGAGCCTGGCTTGGTACTTATCTCACTTTGGGCAATTTTATCAACAGCTAATACGGGTGCAGATTGTTCGGCACTGAAAAGTAAATAAAACAGGATGGCTACCATTGAAAAAACCGCGATTGAAATAAATGCTTTTTTCCACCTGCCTTTGGAGGGTGTATCAGTGATGTAGCCAAAATACGAATCATGCGTTTCATTGCTATCTTTATCCGCATCCAGGTTAAACCCTTTTCCCTTCAACCTGTTGAGGTGTAAATGATAGGTTGCTTCTAAAAACTCTTCATCTGGTTCAGGGGGGATATTCCAGAATTCTTCAATCGCCTGCAGGTACAGGTCGGCATTGGCATCAGATTTTAGGATGTCTTCCAACTCAGTCAGTTCAGAAGCAGTTGCTTCGCCAGAAAGTTTACGGGACACCAGGGTCCAAATTCTGTCTTTTGTCATACGCAAGTAACATATAGATACATATGCGAAACAAATCCCCTAAAGAAAGGAAAAGAAAAAACAAAATTTAATGGGAAGAAGGCTTTTTAAGCGAAATATGAAGTGTTTCCGCGATTTTTTTAAGTGCTATGGAAACCTGGTGGTCAATGGTTTTTACACTAATATTCAGGAGAACGGCAATTTCTTTGTATTTGAGCCGGTCTTCTTTGGCCAGTTTAAAAATAAGTTTACAACGCTGGGGCAACTGCTGAATGGCGGTATCTATTTTTTCTGATAATTCCTGGGTGAGCAGGATCGTTTCTGCGTTTTCATCCGGTGATGCAAACTCTACCCTTACCTCATCAAGCGATAGAAACATTGTTTTTTTTGTTTGCTGCAATTTTCTCAAAGAGGCATTTCTTACACTCACATAGAGATACATCTTCAAGTCTTCAATTTCGGTCAGTTGCTTTCTTTTCGCCCAAATTTCAATTAATATATCCGACACAATTTCTTCCGCCAGTTCTTTGGATTTGATGATGGAAAAGGAAAAACTCTTCAGGGGGAGGAAAAAATGGAAAAACAATTTTTTATACGACACTTCATCTTCATAATCAGCAATACGTTGCTGAAGATCCTGCAAAGCAATCGAATTTAAAGGCATTTTTTCATCCATGGCAAATATAATCGTCGGTTAAAAGTAGTACAATTGTGAAATCCACCCTCATAAAAATTAAGCCATTCTATAACTATTGTTTAAAGCAGCCATATTAGCTTGTAACATGGCTGGAATTTTATAGAGAAAAAACTCACTGCGCTGCAAAGAAATCATATAGCAAATCAACTTATTATTTCAGCCGCATTAAACAGGACAATCTGCAAAACCTATCTGCTGCCTTCATTTAAAAATAACAACCATTGCTGCATAATGTTGCCAGGCTTTTTAAAAGTATACACTTATTCATAGGGAACTTCACATACGTTGGCAACCTTTAACCTAAATATTTGCCTTATGTTGAAGAATAACAGTAAATCGATCATAGCAAAAATGAACGCTTTGGCTATTGTATCGTAAATTTATGGTTTAATTACAACTGGTTTATTTCCGTAAGTTACCATTTGGATTGAACAATGTTTTTTGAATAAAGAATACATAATGTAATCATTGCAAGGTGTCTGCCATTCCACTTTCATTATTAAGGTGGTGCTTCTTTATTAAAAAGGCATTTGTAAAATAACCCTTATTAACAATGTGCACCCAACACCAATAATATGAATCCAGATCTGGCAAAAGCCGTTACCGGGAAAAACAGAAAACAGAAGGTACACGAATCTGATCAAACCAGAACCCAGTCAAAATACGAACTGGCAAAAAAGTTCAGGCACCTGAAAATAAGTATCCGGCGCTTAACGATTGACGGTTTTCTGCTTGCGTTGGGGGTGTTATCTGCAGGCTTTGGTTTAAGGGGATTTTTACTTCCCAATAATTTTATTGACGGAGGAGCGGTGGGTATTTCATTATTGCTGGCCAAAGTACTTGGAATTTCATTCTCTATCCTGTTGGTGCTGGTAAATATTCCGTTCATCGTGTTGGGGTACTGGGCAATCAGTAAGGAATTCGCTTTTAAAACAGCAGCAGCTATTACAACACTTGCCCTGGTAGTGGCGTTTTTTCCTTATCCTCAAATTACGGCCGATAAGTTGCTGGTAGCGGTTTTTGGCGGTTTCTTTTTAGGAAGTGGCATCGGGCTGGCGGTAAGAGGCGGAGGGGTGATTGATGGTACAGAGGTATTGGCGATTAACCTCAGCAGAAAACTTGGACTCACTATTGGGGATATCATCCTGATTTTAAATATCATCATCTTTTCTTTTGCTGCCTGGCTGCTTTCTATCGAAACGGCGCTATATTCTATCCTTACTTATTTATCTGCCGCCAAAACCGTAGACTTTATCATTGAGGGTATTGAAGAGTACACCGGCATTACTATTATTTCAATTAAGTACGATGAAATTAAAACCATGATCATTGAAAAAATGGGGCGTGGATTAACCATCTACAAAGGGGAAAGAGGGTTTGGAAAAAGCGGGCACCGCAACCATGAAATAAAAATCATTTACACTGTACTTACCCGGCTGGAAGTAAGTCGGTTAAAAACAGAGATTGAAAAAATTGATCCCGAAGCATTTGTGATTATGAATAGCATCAAGGATACCAAGGGCGGGATGATTAAGAAGCGGCCGCTAAAGTAGTGGATAATTGGATAATTGGATACTGGATATTGGATACTGGATACTGGATACTGGATACTGGATACTGGATACTGGAAACTGGATATTGGATACTGGATTTGGATACTGGATTTGGATACTGGATTTGGATACTGGATATTGGAAGATTGATTAATAGATAATGTTTTCAGGTAATTGGTGTTTTGATTCTGGTGAATTTTATGTATAAAGTTTACACCTTTCTATAAGGTGTAAACTTTATCAGCAATGCATCCTTTCGCCTGTTGTTTTGAATGATTGCTAATCCGGGTAATGCAGGTAAAATACCCGATCAGCGTGTGCTTTTATCCCCTTACTGCAAATCCCTTGAATCAAATTTCCGCTTTGGTTTTTTTCCCAATATCCTGTACAGTACACTATTCAACGTAAAAGTATCATTGTCAAATCCACCATGCGAATCCGACCGGCTGATATCCGGCCCCTCATCTTCCTTACCCGGAGCCTTTCCTGCTATTACCAGGCTGGGCCACCCGTTGATAGGTTGCTGCAACATTTTACTGATGTCAGGATCAATGTCCTTTTTATTCAACTCCGGGTTATTACCGTTGATAAATTTTTCCATTCCCAAAATGGGTTTTTCTCTTACTCTTTCAAAGGCATTGCTTACTAAGTAAAGCAGCGATTTACCATAAGGCCCCACATCATCATCCCGCTCACCCTTATCACTCAGTACATACATGGTAGGCCTTAACCTGTCATCCTTTTCAATCAACGGAAAAAATTTCTCTTTAAAAAGGTCGACAGAAATGGCAGGCGCCAGGAACTGGACTGATTTAACAGGTATGCCTATCTGCAATAATGTTTCCAGTGCATAAGAAATAAAAATGGAACCTGCGCTGTGGGCAACAATATGAATTTCCCATTTATTTTTCTCCTTTGCATCCAGGGTATTGTATGCTTCCAGCCCTTTTTCCGCCAGGGTTACAATGGCTCTTTTTTTATCACCCGGCTTTGCCGGTTGCTGCGAAGCAAGTTTCGCATTTTCCTTCATCTCATCCCACAGCATGGTACCCAGTTTACTGGATGTTAGTTCAAAAGTACGGTCCTTTATCTCCAGGGTATTGTCCCTTAATTTGGCGAGCCAGTTTACACTGGCCTTGTCATCATTCGTAAAAATATCGAAGAGGTTATTTTTCAAGGAGGTAAAAAAATCCGTTTCCCACATGATATGTACCGGGTATATTTGATTGTCGAGGCATACCTGTTTGAAACTGATGATCCTGCGGGCAACTTCTTTTTCAGAATTTAAGCCACCATGCAGGTAAAGCATGATGCGCTTTTTATCCCAGGTGGTGGCCGCATCCCGTATAGCCGGAAAAAGCCGCTCGATATCTGTTTCGGTGGTCCAGTAATTGCCCGAATCAGACAGGAAGCCGTTATTACCAATATTGATTACATAGGGGCGGATACTTTCCAGCGGGATAATATCAGAGGCCCTTTGCCTGCCTGCATCCGTATCTCCCCTTGACTTGTCGGCCCAGAGATCGGTATCTACCGGCACGCCCAACTGCACCACCCAGCAATCGGAAGAATGCAACATCCAGTCTTCATAAGGTAACAAAGCGAAACCTTTGTTTCCCCATTTTTCACCCCAGGAATTTTGAATGATAAAACCTTCCCTGGTATATCCTACAATGGCTACCGCATGCCCGCCATCTGCCCTATCCTTTCGCTCTATAATGGGCAGGGAAATTTTTTTTCGCTTATTCTTATGCAAGTAATCGTAGGTCCTGCCCTTCTCCTGTGGATTCACCCAACCCTGGTGTACCATTAAAGTAGCATACAAAATACCGGTTTCACTGATGGCCGCATGCATGTCGCGGATATTCCGGTGCATCACCCTGTAATAAGCGCCCGAGGGTACTTCCATCGCAGCCTTTGCAAGTGACTCATCCAGGTGCGATGGCCCGGTCATGTCATCTTCCCACTGCCACTTTTTTACCACTCCATGAGCAGTCCAGCCCTTTACAGAACCCCTTGCAGAAGATCCAACATAATCTTCACCCGGCCACTCATCGTAGCGGCGTGCCATCTCATATAACATACGTGGGCTCACGCATTCTTTTTGAATGGATGCTGCACTTACCCGTTTATTTTTTATCAAATGATAATTGATCACTGCCGCCAATGCAAACCCGGTGCAGGCACCCTCTGTTCCCTGGTCCAGTATCAGCGGGATATTATCAAAGTCAATAAACTGTTCGGGCAACGGACTTAAAGTAGGTTGGTAAAACCAATCCCTCACATCAATTTTATCAGGGAAAGCATCCAGGGTTTTATCGATCTTTTGCGCCGTCGTTTTTGCCGCGGGTTTGTCCCGTTGCTTATCAGCAGAAGGCTGTGTTGTTTTTGGATAGGTAGGTTCCGTTTTTTTTGACATAAAATAAATTGACGTGTTGATAAACAGTGCAGGCAGATTTGCTACCTGCGTACTATTTTATACCTGCCGCAACGGCCGGTTAATAATTTAAAGAATAGGATTAGGTAAAACATTCGAAAACCTAAGCTGAGAATAGGTTAGACTTCAATTTTTTTTTTCCCGCAAAGGAGCGGGACAAAAAAAATCAATCCGCCGCGGCGGATAAAATCAAGGAACTCGCCGC
>JANPIJ010000203.1:0-2317 GCA_031424955.1 Ferruginibacter sp.
TATGAGAATAATTGTTGAGGCATTTATCTCCAAATTTCCAATTATACCAATTTATAATTCTTTAGACATCTACGCAAAGGAAAAAGCAAAGCTTAGAAAAACGGGGCAATTGATTGATGACTTTGATATCCTAATTGGCGCTTCTGCTGTTGCGCACAATATGATTATGGTAACAAATAATGTTGCCCATTTAAACAGAATTGAGAATATCATAATTGAAGATTGGACGAAATTGTCCATTTGATAAAATAAGCACAGTATACTACAACATGAGGCGCACCAATATAATTCTGCGTTTATTATGAAAACAGAGCTCTTATTGTTTTTTATTTTCAAAGGAATTAAATAGTCAAATAATTCAACCGAAGATTTCCTGCAAGAATAGAATGCTACTTTTCCACCAATACAAAAAATCAGACAATCAGATAAGTATCTTTAAATGTTAATCCACGCTTGCACATCTTAAATATGAAATCATTCTTCCCCGCAACCTGCCTTTTCTTTTTTTTAGTTAGTTCCGTTATCGGCCAACCTCCCCAAAACCGCTACATTGAAAATAACGGCCTTAAAGGAAACTTATTTGTTCACGAACCTGTGATGATAAAGCAGGGCGCAACCTGGTATATTTTTTCAACAGGGAAGGGGGTATCTGTCAAAACTTCTACCGACAGGATCAATTGGAAAAGTGCAGGAAGAGTATTTGATTCTATCGCCCTGCCTGCATGGCGCAAAACAGATATTCCACAACAGGATGGGAGTTTATGGGCGCCTGATATTCATTACAGCAACGGTAAATACCGTTTGTATTATTCTGTATCTGCCTGGATGAATTTTAACAGCAGTATCGGGTACGCAACCAATACCACACTCAACCCTGCTGATCCGGCATTTAAGTGGGTGGATGAAGGGCAGGTAATCAGTTTTAAAAATGGCGGCGAAGGTGTGAACGTAATTGATCCTAATATTTTTATCGATAGAGATAAAAAGAAATACCTGGTGTATGGATCATATAAAGCCGGCCTGCGGCTGGTTGAATTAAATGCTGAAACAGGCAAGCTAATGAAGGATCCGCCGGATATTACCACACTTACTACCTCTCTTGGCGAAGGCGTTTTCATTATTAAAGATCATGAGTATTATTACATATTCGCATCGCGTGGCCGTTGCTGCGCAGGTTTGGAAAGTACCTACCAGGTAGTGATAGGGCGGGCAATAAACATAAAAGGACCATATCTCAATAAAAATGGCGAAAGCTGGACAGACAATCGATACAGCGTTTTTTTAGCAGGCGACAGCACAGAACCCGGCCGGGGCCATAATGGTTTTTTTACGGAACATGACACCACCTTTATCGTATATCATGCCTACACCCGTTCGGCAAAAGGTGCCTCTTTATTAAATATCAAACCGGTATATATGGACGAAGCAGGCTGGCCCACAATGGATATTACCAACCGATTGTTCAGGCGAGAGGATTTTACCAGGGCCGGCCGGAAAGAGAAATGATAAGCATATTTAAGACCTAAATTCCGGACCTTGCTTACTAAAAATATACTGAATGAAACAGAAAAAGAAGCAGGCGTGCCTGGAGGAATTGAATCGATTACTGACTTAGCTTAAAAAGATAAAGGGTAGTAAAAGCCTGGCGCTTAATAATTCACGATTGACCATTCTCCATCCGATCGGATCACGAATCAACCTTTTGCATTAAACTCAACACATCACAACGAAAGTATATAAAACGATCATATGAAAAGACGCACCGCTATCAAACAACTGGCCATTGCAGGGTCGGCTGCCATGTTTCATAATAAATTAAATGCAGCTTCCGCTTTATTGAATGAAACAGAAGAAGATATTTTAAAGGGAATATTTAACCCCACCTGGGAATCCCTGGCACAGTACCAGACTCCCGATTGGTTCCGCAACGCAAAGTTTGGGATATGGGCACACTGGGGCCCCCAATGCCAGCCGGAGTTTGGCGACTGGTACGCAAGGGAAATGTACATGGAAGGAAATTCAAAATACAAATATCATGTTGAAAAATATGGCCACCCTTCAGTAACTGGTTTTAAAGAAGTGATTAACGAATGGAAAGCGGCCAACTGGAACCCGGAAGAACTATTATCGTTGTATAAGAATGCCGGAGCCAAATATTTTATGGCGCTGGCCAACCACCACGATAACTTTGATTTATATATACTTCACAAGGGATAAATTAGTGAATCTTTTTTATCAAAAAATTGAAATTTCAAAGACATCAGGGTTTTTAAATCCTCCTGATGATTTTGGTTAACATTTTTGAAGAAATTTTCAA
>JANPIJ010000204.1:0-9641 GCA_031424955.1 Ferruginibacter sp.
TTTATCTTTTTTGTTTTTGGGGGGGGGTGGCCCCCCCCCCCCACGGCCCGCTGCCGTGGTTGGTGTCTCACCAACCACTCTCAAGTAAAAGACATCGGTTCATCACCGATCATTCCGATATTATAATTCATAATCAATTGCCTTATTTTGCCAATATTTTAAGCATATTTCAGATTACCGTCTTTATCCCAAATACCCCAATAAGCGCCCACATCTCCTTCATCCCCAATTTTCCATCCTTCATCAAAAGAAGAGAAGTAAAACATTTCGATATTATCTTCTGCCGCCCATTTATTGGCATTGATAAAATATTTAATCGCATTTTCATAAGAAGGTTTTGACCCCCCAAAAGCGGTCCCAAGATTTGGCCACCCTGTTTCGGTGATGATTACATTTTTTCCGTTACCGGCAATGACCGCCCTGAAATACATTTCCTTCATATACAACAGGGAATAATCCCTGTCGCAACCTTCCCAGAAAGGGTAGCAGTTGGCTAATATTACATCACATGCTTCTGTAATCCGTGGCCGTTTGGCAAATTCGTAATAGGCATCCACATAACCCATTTGTATATCGGGCAAGGCTGCCTTTACATATTGCATGTACCCAAGCAACTCATCTTCGGTTAAATCATTTCGGTACATCACTTCATTTCCAACAGCCACAATATCCGCATGGCCCGCCTTTGCCACTTTTATCAGGTTTTCAATTTCCTGTTCGTTCTTACTACGGTCTTTACCAAGCCATGCCCCTACCAAAGTTTTTAAGCCATAATCATGTGCTATACGGGGAATTAGTTCGTTGCCTTCTGTGCAGGAAAAAGAACGAACCCATTTTGTATATGGCTTTATGATCTGTATCCTTTTCCTTACCTGCTCTTCGGTGATTATTGAGCCTGGCTGCTGCCCTTGCAGATAGGGGCTAAAACAAACCCCATGCATTCCCTTGTCCAGCATTTCATTGAATGTTGATCTCAGCTCATCGGGTGTTGACGATGAAAAATCAACTCCTGCCAATGCTATTAATTTATCGCTCTTTGTTGCCATGCTATTGTATATATTGAGTTACCCCGGTTAAAGGGCCAATGATGTAGTTTTTCTCATTTAGCCTGCTATTTTATCAAAAATGCTTCCGGTTCTTCGATGAATTTCCCTTTAGTTTCAGGCAATAATTGCCTTATAAAAACGGCCCGGTCAAAACAAAAACATGCAATGCAAAAACCTGGTTTCTTCTTTATTATTTATAGAAGTTTACCTGGATATCTTACAACCGGTTTTTGAGAATTGAAAGATATTTATGAATCTTTACCCTGCTTAATTTTTATCCGGGCACTATACCCACAACCTATTATTTTTAAAAGTGCTGTTAACGCTTACGCGGAAGAAAAATGTAGCCCAACATGTTTATAAGAATACCTTTCATTTCCGGAGGATATTGACTTATCTCTACTGTTTGCCTAAAATTATTTATCAACTTTGGGTGATTATAACAGCTGCTTTTCAAATCAATTATTTGGCTTTAGAAAATAATATTTTAGAAAATTTAGCTGCCTTGAAATCACTAGCCAGGCCAACTATTGGCCGGTTATGCGTTATCTGTAAACCCTGATGTAATCTATTTCCATTGTTGCATTGGTAAATGCCGGGTCTACTGCTCCACCAAAGTTCCCGCCCATGGCAACATTTAAAATAAAAAAGAAATCCTGGTTAAACGGTATGCCGGCTGAATTGGCAACGGTATGAATCAACTGGTCATCTACAAATATTTTAATGGAAGCCGCCGACCATTCCAGTTTATAAATATGAAATTCAGTAGTGGCGTTGGTAATTATTTTATTGCTGCCGTCAGCGTTACCGCCCGAGCGGCCGGGATAATGCAATGTGCCGTAAATTTTATTCAAGTCCCTGCCCAAATGCTCCATGATATCAATTTCGCCACAAGCCGGCCATGATACAGTATTGATATTACTGCCTAACATCCAGATTGCTGCCCATGTGCCAACACCTACCGGCATTTTGGCCTTTACTTCCACCTTGCCATATTTAAAGGCAAACTTGTTTTGCGACAATAGCCTGGCAGAAGTATATGCACTGCCGCTGAAACTTTCTTTTATCGCTTTTATCTTCAGTACCCCACCCTGTACAATGGCATTCTCCGGCCGGTTGGTATAGTGTTGCAGCTCTGCATTGCCCCATCCACCGGCCCCTAAATCGTAGCCCCATTTGGCAGGGTCGGGCGCTCCGTCAATATTAAATTCTTCTGCCCAAAACAAGGGAAGTACCAGGTTGACAATTACCGATACTGTTTTGGAAATAGTTTGTCCATTGGCACTTTTGGCAGTTACTGTAACTGTATAAGTATCAGAAGCTGAGTATTTGTAAGTGACCACACCTGTTGGCACCGTTTGAAAACTATTGTTACCAAAATTAAATTCGTAGGTTACCGCATTGGCTGCCGTGGCAGTAAATGACACGTTGCCGCTGTTATCCGGATTAACTGTTGCGGTTACCACCAGGTTAGATGGAGCACTGCCGGAATTGCCGGTACCGTTTTCCTTGCTACAGGATGATAGCGAAACTAAAAATGCGATTAATACTATTACAGCTTGTTTCATGCAAAAATGATTTAATTAGATTTCAACGTTATTTCTAAATTGCCTGATTACCTGTACAGGTCCATTGTTTTTTGATACCACAATTATTGCTCCTTGTCTACCTTTTAATGTAATCATATCCCGTGCATCACCGGGAATATACAGGCCGCTTTCTTTTTGCGAAACCGGTTTAAAATGCCCTTTCTTATTCCCCTTTAGCAGCAACCCGATATTCGCATCGCAATTACCCTGTTGAACCCTGAAAGGAAAAAAATTGCCGGATAACAATAAATCGGGTTGCCCATCTCCATCATAATCCTGGTAACTGATACCGTTTACACAACTGAACTGGGCTTCTACCGGGAGCGCTTTGAGCGAAAACTTTCCCTGGTTGTTTACCAGCACTGCTGATGCAGTTTGATAGACATACATTTTTTGCGCTGCCGCTATTTGTTCTTTTGATATAATGTTCTCAATCGTTGCGGTAGCGAAATCTGCATATTTCAAAAACCGTTTGTTTAACAGTGGCATTTGCTCAATCAGCTCATCTCTTGAATGAGCGGGATATGCTTTTCCCTGTATAAACCTGGTCATAACCGGGTCGATGCTTCCATCCTTATTAAAGTCGGCTGCATAGGTAACCAGGGGTTCTTCAATACTGCATTTGTACTGCGTATTATTTCCCATATTGCCCACCACCAGGTCCATGTCCCCATCCTGGTCAATATCTGCTACCAGTATCTTGCTCCACCACCCATTTGTTTTTGAAAGCCCGGCAGTTTCCGTAATATCTGAAAACCGGCTTCCTTTATCATTGTGGAATATTTTTACCGGCATCCAGTCACCGGCAATCACCAGGTCGGGCCAGCCATCCTTGTCAATATCTGTCCATACTGCATCGGTAACCATCCCTGCGTTGAACAGTGCTACACCTCCTGCAGCCGGCGTGATATTGGTAAAATGCACCTTACCGGTTGAAGCATTAAAGTCGTTGCGCAATAATATATTTCCTCCTGTAAGCGGGTACCGGCCGGGCACTGTTCTATCACCGATAAACAGGTCAATATCTCCGTCCTTATCAAAATCCACCGCCGCCACACAGCTTCCGCTATACACTTCTTCAGGCAGCGAATTGGTTGAATTTGAAAAATTACCTTTCCCGTCATTCAGGTATAAGCGATCCTGCAATTCGGGCCCCGGAGCCAGCCACTCATTACCCCCGCTTACCACGTACAGATCAGCATCCCCATCATTGTCAACATCAAAAAATATAGACCCGATATCTTCGCACATGGCATCCTTTTCCCAGGGCTGGTTGACTGACCTGCTGAATTTTCCATCTGCAACCTGTAAATAAAGTGCGCCTGCCTGGCCCGATGGCCCGCCGATATAAACATCCTCCATCCCATCCTTATTCACATCTGCTTTACTCATCCTTGGCCCTTGTTTGGACAATGCAAAAGGTATCAGGAATTCCCGTTTAAAATCTACATACCGGTTTTCTTTTTGGATAAAATCAATGCCGGCCATTTCTGTGATGTCTTCAAACAATGCCGGTATCTTCGGATCAACCGGGCTTAGGTTCCTGGCCGATGATTTTGAGATATTTACGGTTGTATTAATTGCCGGGTTATCAACGACGGTGGTAAGGCCGCCATTCCATATTACTTTTACCTGGTTTATTTTTGCCTGGCTGCCGATTCCAAAATTGAGCAGGTAGTCAACCGACGACTGGTAACCCCGTACCGGGTACATTTCCTGCACCTGTTGCCCGCTATCAGTATAAACAAAAACTTTGGCACCAATACCAAACCGGTTCTGCGGATCGCCCTGCAGGGATAGTTTGATATAATTATTTTTTTGCAGGCTATTGGCATTATTGCGGTACAACCAAACGGGTTCATTGTTATTGCAAACCACCAGGTCCATATCCCCGTCATTATCCAAATCAGCGTAAGCCGCCCCGCTGCTCACGCCTGCCTCATCAATCCCCCAGTTCGAACTTTCATCAGCAAAGGTGAGGTCATGTTTGTTTCTATAGATGTAGTTGCTGATTTTGGAGGAAGGCATTTTCTTTACCAGGTCGTACAAGGGCATATTCTTTTCATAATTTTCCCGGGTTGAAATATCAAGCCCCCTCCTGCCCGCTTCTGTCATGGCTTCCGCCACTTCATACCTTACAAAATCAAGGTTGGTGTAATCCCGGAGAAAACCATTGCTCACAAAAAGATCTTTCCAGCCGTCATTATCGAAATCAGCGAATAGTGCAGCCCAGCTCCAGTCTGTGTTGGAAACGCCTGCCAGTTGCCCAATCTCGCTAAAAACAGGTAAACTATCCGCCGTAAATCCCCTGTTTAATTGCAGCATGTTCCGGCTGTACTGGTGGCCGTAACCACTATCGCTCATCAGTGCCTGCTGGTCGTACTCATCACCGCCCTTTAATATTTTCTGCCGGTAATTGGTTTCGGGAAGCATATCCATGGCAATTACGTCGGGCAGCAAGTCATTATTATAATCAGCAATATCGGTTCCCATGGTACTCCTGCTCATGTGAGCAAAAGACTGCTGGCACACTTCACGGAAAGTTCCGTTGCGGTTATTGAGGTAAAGGAAATCCTGTTCATTGAAATCGTTGCTGACAAATATATCGGGCCATCCATCCTGGTTTAAATCGCTGATACTGATGCCCAGGCCAAAATTGATTCCACTGCCATAAATATGGGCAGATTCACTTACATCTATAAAATGGCCGTTATCATTGCGATACAACCTGTTTCCGAATTGCGGATGCCGGAGGTTTCGCAGGCGGGTGGTATTGTAGAATGGAGAATAGAATCCTTTGGCATGATTCAGCAAAAACATATCGAGATCACCATCCTGGTCGAAATCAAAAAATGCAGACTGGCTTGAGTATGTGCCGGGAGCGTCCAGGCCATAAGCCGCAGCTTTTTCCGAAAAAACCGGAACACCATCCTTATTATTCCCATCGTTTATGAAGAGTTGATTGGCCCGGTCGCTGTCGGATCCAAAACCGGAATAACAGACATAAATATCCAGCCTTCCGTCTCCGTTCACGTCCGCTATATTGGCGCCCGTTCGCCAGGCATTCTTTCCGGCAACCCCAGCCGTTCCGGTAACATCGTTAAAAGCCATCCGGCCTTTATTCATGTATAATTTGGAAGGGTTTTGGTTGCCGGTAAAGAAAAGGTCCGGTAAGCCATCCTGGTTTAAGTCGCCTGTTGCCACACCATTGCCATTGTAATAATATTCATAGAGCAGTACATTCTGGTTGCTGGTTTCCACAATTGAATTCGTGAAATCAATACCTGATTGATCCGCACTAATTTTCTCAAATTGTTTTACGGGTTGCCTGCAACCAATAATCAACTGACCAACACATATTAAAAGAATAATTCGCAATAGCATGTCATTAAATTATTCAAAATGTTATCGGGCAACTACTCAATAGCCCTGGTTCTGAAGCAGGTTCGGATTGCGGTCTATTTCGGTTTGTGGAATGGGGAGTACATTATAAGTTTCCTTATAAGTGCGGCTCTCCAACTGCTCGATTGAATAGTTAAAATTTGCGCCTGATTTGGTAATACGCATCCTGTTAACCGGGCCACTGAAATAGGTGGTACCGAGTTTCCAGCGGCGTACATCCCAAAAACGGTGTTCCTCAAAACACAGCTCCACTCTTCTTTCCTCACGGATACGGTCCCTCAACTGGGCCTGGTTAAGGCCAGATAATATCGGCTGACCTGCACGTTGCCTTACTAAATTGATGGCAGTATAAACCGTTGCATCAGGCCCTACCGCTTCGTTCTGCGCTTCTGCATAGTTTAATAAAACCTCTGCATAGCGAATATAGATCCAGTCATTGTCTCCGCCCTGGTACACCTGGTCGGCGGTAACATATTTATCGTCCAATAACTTTTTAAGTCCGTAACCCGTTTTGGTTCTGTCTCCGTTAGATGCATTCTGTGCATTGCCACCATCAAAAGTTTCAACCGTTACTCCCTTCCAGGGAGAGCCATTGCGAAGAATAGACTGATCAAGGCGACTGTCCCTGTCTTTATAAGGATCCTGTGGATTGTAACCGGAAGTGGCGTCCGTTACTTTTTTGCCATTTTTCATTTCGTAGGCATCCACCAGGTTTTGGGTAGGAGAAAATCCACCCCATGCACCACCCACCACATCGGGTGCCTGTATGCTCATCGCCAGTTTCCACGGTGTTTGCTGGGTTCTGGCCGGACGCTGGTATTTGGTGGCAAAAATTACTTCATTGTTACCTGCCTTGTCAAGGAACAAGCGGTAGTAATTTGGATAAAGTGTATAGGTATTTAAATCCATCACCGCCTTTGAAGCCGTTGCTGCAGCCTGCCAGCGGGCAATTTCATTTCCGCTGTTATTAATGGGACTTGCGTAATATAGCAACATTCTTCCCTTCAATGACAGGGCCGCTCCTTTGGTTGCTCTTCCCAACTGATCAGCCGCGTAGGTAACCGGTAGTGCGGCGGCTGCCTCATCACAATCCTTTATAATCTGATCCAGGCATTCTTTGTAGGTGTTTCGTGGTACCAATAAATTATCATCTACATTTTGCTCTTTGGTAATTAGGGGAACACCGCCAAAGGCTTTGATTAAATCGGCATAGCAAAATGCACGAATAAACTGCGCTTCGGCCTTCAACCTGTTTTTTAATGCTGCATCACCCGGAACTCCATCAATTTTAGACAACAGTGTATTGCATTTGCGGATCACCAGGTAATTGAAAAACCACATCTCTGTGCCATAAACAAAGTTTGGGTTCAGGTCACCATTGTTGAGATTATTCAATGAGGTAGCAGTAGGGCCCTCCGCTTCGTCGGTAGCCATGGCCAGCATGCCCATTCCCATTGACCAGTCATTTCCAAGCCCTGCATCGCGGCGATCGAAACCGCTTAGCAGGCTTCCGTAAATATTGTTTACAAATTGCGTAGTCAACGTCAAATCTTCAAAAACTGCCACATCTGAAACAAAATTGGTAGGCTTTATATCAAGAATATCCTTGTTGCAGGAACCTGAAATGGTTGCCACCAACACCAGTAGAATGAATCTGATTTTATATGTTCTCATATCACTATTTTTATGTTTGATCGAAATTTTTTATTAAAATACGAATGATTAAAACTGGATGTTTACACCAAAGTTAAAAGTCATCTGCTGTGGGTAATACCAGCCCGATGCATTGTTATTCTCCGGGTCTACATTTTTAATATCAGTAAATGTCAACAGGTTCTGACCGTTGGCATAAACCCTCAACTGGCTGGCTCCAATTTTTGTAAGGATCGCAGGTTTTACGGTATAAGCCATTTCCACGTTCTTCAATCTTAAGAAAGTAGCATCTTTCACCCAGAAACTACTGGTAAGATTATTGTTACGATCCGACTGCAAAGAAAGTCTTGGCAAAGGCGCATTGGGATTATCTGGTGTCCAGCGATCCAGCCATTCACCGGTTACTCTGCCACTATTGTAAAAAGCCCAGGCCGCATTTTGCACCAGCAGTTGCTGAACCCTTGTAGCACCCTGGAAGAGCACATTTAATTCAAACCCTTTATAAATGATTCCACCGGTTACACCATAAGTAACTTCCGGCAACGGGCCACCACCGAGGTAGGTAATATCGAATTGATCAATCACTCCGTCTGGTTTACCCGCAGGGCCGCTTAAGTCAGCGTATTTAATATCGCCGGGGCCGGTTGAATTTGCAAAGGCGCTTGTTTTGGGCGAGCTTTGATAATCCTGCTGATCTTTAAAAATGCCGATTGCCTGGTATCCGTAATAACCATTGTTTGGTCTTCCGGTAATTTTACGGCTATCCGCAACATTCGCAGCCTCGGCAGCTTCAATGATCTTATTTTTAGCCATTGTAAAATTGCCCCTTATATAGTAACTGAGATTCCTGGAAATACTATTTTCATGGGTAAGCGTTAATTCAAAACCCTTGTTTTCTACGATACCAATATTTTCACTTGGTAATGCTCCGCCAAAAGTGAATGGCACAGAGAGACTTTTTGTTGCCAGGATATCTTCTCTTCTTTCTTTAAAGTAAATAAAATCAACACCCAGTAATCCTCCCCACATACGTGCCTCAAAACCTAAATCGGTTTTGGTAGCAGTTTCCCAGGTCAGGTTCAAATTGGCAATAGCACCCGGTTCCAAACCGTTTACCAATACCCCTCCAAAAGGATAATTATTGCTCACCAGGTTATAGCGGTTGTAATATCCGAAACGGCTTGGGATACGATCGCTACCCAACTGGCCGATAGATCCTTTAAATTTCAGGTAGTTCAATCCCTTGATATTTTGCAGGAAGGATTCTCTTGAAGCAACCCAACCCACAGATAAGGCAGGGAAATAACCTGTTCTTTTATCAGGGGCAAAGTTTTCAGACTGATCCCGGCGTAAACTTACCTGGAAAAGATATTTATTATCATAGTCATAATTGATACGTGCTGCGGCACTTCTTAAACCGTAGCGATCTTCATTATCTGATAGTGATTCATTTAATGCGGGTCCGAAATTCAGGATCTCCAAAGCTGAGCTGGTATAAGAATTCCTGGCTGCAAAGAGGCCGCTGTTTGCACTTTCTTTTTGCAGGAACAGCACAAGGGCTGAAACACCATGTTTTCCAAAGCGACGGTCGTAGTTGATATGGCCCTGCAACTCGGTGGATTTACCTTCTCCGAAACTCTTAGATAAAGATGACAATACCGGGGCATTTGCAGAGAAAGTGCCATCTGCGTTTCTAACATATAAAGGCACCCATTTGGACCATCTTTTATTGTATGCAAAACTTCTGTCGAATGCCAGTACTCCTTTGATAGATAATCCTTTTACACCGGGAATATCCTGTACGATTTGAAAATTGGTTAGCAGGGTATTATCCGAATTTCGCTCATAACCACCATCTTCGCTGATAAATGCCAGTGGGTTAGGATATACGCCGGGTGCAGCAAGGAGACCATTCTGAAACCTGGCTGGCTGTGTTGGCGGGTTACGCATG
>JANPIJ010000205.1:0-13481 GCA_031424955.1 Ferruginibacter sp.
GTGAAATTTGCCTGGTAACGGAACAGGATGATAATATCAGCAGGGAACAAATTACCAACAACCCGGCACACAAATATTTTTTGCAGTCAGCGAATACACTTCGCACCGAAGGCTGCGGTTGCCCATTGGTATGCCGATGAAAGGATCCGCCGCGGCGGACGATGATGCTATGAAAACCAATGCTGGTATTATTAAAAATCACTTTCAAATTGATGAAGATTTTGGATAGATAATGTTAATTCCTACGCTCCCAACATTAGCATATTAGCAGATTATCAAATTAGCTAATTATTGCGTTATTTTCGAAATTTCACATTTTCAAATTAATTAGCTTCTTTCCTGCTCCCGCAGCCACCGCTCCGGTATTTCATTCCGGCTGGCCATTACATAGTCGTGGTAACTGCAGGGAACCAACTTATTGTTGGGAAGTTGCATCCACCAGCGACTGGTTCTCCTGCTTTGTAAAAACACTGTATCCACTTCCGAAAGAGCGGTATGAAATTCATTAAAAAGCGAACGGTCATCCAGCGAAGCTTCCTGTTTGCTGCGGCTTTTGCCATCGATAAAATACCAAAGCATCTGGGCAATTTGTTTGGCGGTTAGCTCATTTACATCTGATGAAGGCTGGTAACCATAAATGCCGAAAGTACTCAACTGGCTACTCAGGCCTGCGTAGCGGGAAAGTGTACACGCTTCTTCACCACTAAAGCCGTTGGGGCTGTTGTCGTTGGCGGGGGCATCACTATATTTAATGGCGCTGATATCAAAACTTAACAGGGCAGTATTGCGTATTACCGGTTCCATTTCTTCCATACTTTCTTTGGCAACACCTACCCGGTAGCAATCAAAACGAAGCTTATCCATTGTTTCGAGCATGCGGGGGTGAACGTAGTAACTCTGGAAGCCGATATGATTGTAATGCCTCACCATATTGGGTTCGCTGGTAAGCATTTCCAGTAAAAAATTTTCGCTTCGGATAGAACTTTCTCCCCGCAGGTCGATCGCTGCGTCGATGCAGGTAGCCTCAATCGATTTGCCCAAATCCCGGTAAGCATAATATTGGGCAAGGGTACAATCATGGCTGCCGCCCAGCAGTACCACCGTTTTATTCATTCTTAATAAGTCAGTGAGTACTGTTTTGATGGCAGCATAACTATCGTTTAAAGAGGCCCCTGTTTTTATATTTCCAAAGTCGGCGATCTTTACATCAAAGTGCCAGTAGTGCAATTGATACAGTTGTTTTCGAATGGCGTTGGCTGCTTCAAATCCGTTATTAAAAATTCCTCCGCCCCTGGTTTCACCAATACCTACCAGCACAATATCTGCGGTAGATACATCGGGTATTTCACTGTCGTATCCAAATATGTGTTTGGCTATTTGTCCGTCATTGTATCCGCTGTCTTCATTCAGCGCATGTATATCAATAGGTAATAAAAAATCATGCAAGTCGTACATCCGCTTATAAGTTGAGCCGCAAACTTAAGGAAGAATATTGATAGTTGAAAGTTGATGGTTGATCGTTGGTCGTTGGTCGCTGATGGTTTGTGGTTGCATGCGATGGTTGAGCGTTGATGATTAGTTATATTTCATAAATGGTGTATGGTTGTCATGCCTTTAACTACACGGCATTAACAGGCATATTTTTAAAATGTACTTTTTCAGTTATGTTACAGAAAAGCCCTGACTGTTCTGCATAACGAACGACCAACGATCAACATTCAACGATCAACCCTTAACCTTCTGCAACATTTCCTTATTTTTGTCCTATGGAACAGTTGTTACAAAAACTAGAAGCGTTCAAAGCAGAGATTAGCAATTTTATAGCTACCAAAACAGATGAGACAGAAGCGTTTCGTATCAAATACCTGGGTACCAAGGGACTGGTGAAGGAAGTAATGGGGGAGATGAAGAATGTAACGGCGGATAGGAAAAGGGAGTTCGGCCAGTTATTAAATGAGTTTAAACTGTTTGCGGAAGCAAAATATGAGGAACTAAAGGCATCAACCCAAAGTGCAGCCGGCAACGGGGAGTTTTCCGACATTGATTTGTCCTTGCCCGGCGACCCGATGGCCGTTGGTTCCCGTCACCCGATTAGTTTGGTTCGCAACCAGATTGTTTCCATCTTTCAGCGCTTAGGCTTTGCCGTAGCGGAGGGGCCCGAAATAGAAGATGACTGGCATAATTTTACTGCCCTGAACATGCCGGAGAATCATACCGCCCGTGACATGCAGGATACTTTTTATATCAGCCAAAATCCCGACTGGATATTGCGTACGCATACTTCGAGTGTGCAGGTGCGTGAGATGGAGAAAGGCAAGTTGCCTATTCGTATCATTTGCCCGGGTAGGGTGTACCGCAATGAAACCATCAGCGCCAGGGCGCACTGCTTTTTTCACCAGGTAGAGGGATTGTATATTGCAGAGAATGTATCCTTTGCCGATCTGAAACAAACCCTGTACTTTTTTGTACAGGAAATGTTTGGCAAAGATTTTAAAGTTCGTTTTCGCCCGAGTTATTTTCCATTTACTGAACCGAGTGCCGAGATGGATATCAGTTGCCTGATATGCGGAGGTAGTGGCTGTAATGTATGCAAACATACCGGCTGGGTAGAAATTTTAGGTTGCGGTATGGTGCATCCGAACCTGCTGGAAAATTGCGGAATAGACAGTAACAAATACACCGGCTTTGCCTTTGGTATGGGTGTAGAAAGAATTACTATGCTGAAATACCAGATCAAAGACCTTCGGTTATTTAGCGAAAACGATGTGCGTTTCCTGAAACAATTTACCGCTGCGGTATAAGCCCATACAATTTAGTTGAACGACCATATCTCTTATAACAATGAGCATCTTTCCGGATGCTCATTGTTATTTTTTTAGATACCCAACGATCTCCCCTTTACAGGAATTAATTAGCACATTATCAATGAGGCTAATTAGCTGATTAACTGCGTAGAACAATTTCCCCATATTCCTTTATTATCATATTTCCATGAAGACAGCACCCTGCCGTCATCACTGCATATAAGTGCATTGGCATTATAATTGGATTCTCTTCATTGTATTTATGAAACCAATATGCAATTACTTAAAATCTCACAAATGAAACTTCTGAACTACAGTTTTGGATTATTAATCACTATCGGTTTACTAACCGCCTGCTCCGTATCAAAGCAGGGAAGAACAATGAAAAAAACAATCGACGGGGAATGGGTATTACAAACCATCAACACCGAAGGCATCAACTCAAAATTTACTGCGAAGGTTTTTAATGAAGCAGATTTGAACTGCTTTGTTGGAAGCAGTTGGAACTTTGTATCGAATAACAGTACCGGTTCCTATACCCTTGTAGGTGGAACAAAAGGATGTGCAACGCTGCAAAGAAATATACGCTGGTCTATCTACGAACCAAAGGATGCGCCTAAAGAATTTCAATTTAAAAGACTGGATGAGAATAAAAAGCCGATGGATGATAATAATGGTTTCCGGTTAAGTGTAACCATGCTGGACGATAATACCATGCAATTGAAATCGGCCATTACTTTTGAAGGGAAGCCCGGGAATATCGTATACAATTATGTAAAAAAATAAATTAAAACTAATAAACTCATGAAACAGATTTTTGGAAAAACAATGGTGGTAATTGCCGGTGTGATTATTATTTGTTCAGGTTGCGAAACAACAAGGAAGGCTAACAATGCACAGAAGGGAGCAGTAATTGGAACAACCAGTGGAGCAGTAATAGGTGGTATAATTGGTAACAACGTTGGCAATAAAAGTAATACCGCCCTGGGTGCGATCATTGGCGCTGCAGTAGGTGGTGTAGCAGGTGGATTGATTGGCAACAAAATGGACAAGCAAGCCGAGGCGATTAAAGAAGAAATACCAGGCGCAGAAGTTACAAGGGTTGGCGAAGGGATCAATGTTACCTTTAATGAAAAAAACCCGGATGGTTCAAAAGCAGGTGTTTATTTTGCTACAGAAATGTACAACATCAATTCAAATTCAAAGCTGGCCTTGGATAAACTGGTGAAAGTATTTAACAGTTACCCTGAAACAAATATTTTAATTGAGGGGCATACAGATGATGCAGGATCAGAAGCCTACAACGAAAAGCTATCACAAAGAAGAGCCAATGCTGTGGGCAGTTATTTAAAATCAGCAGGTATTGCTTCTTCCAGGCTAACCATTAAGTGGTATGGCGAAATGCAACCCAAAGTGGATAACACGACCGATGCCGGAAAAGCAGAAAACAGGAGAGTTGAATTTGCTATCACAGCCAATGATAAAATGAAAGAAGCAGCAGCAAAGGAAGCGGCAAACCAATAAATTTCTGATGTCTGATGCCCGCTCGGATGAATCCGTTAGGACGGGTCTGATTTTTCGATGTCTGATTTTGAGCAGGATTATGAATTGAGTAGTTTTTTAATTATCGTAAATCTAATAAGGAAATACTTTTTCATGAGATTAATGCAGGAGAAATAATTAAGGAAGGTAGCAAACCGAAAAAAATCAGCCATCCTCAAATCATACATCAGACATAATTGTTTTATGTTTGTTGTATGATCAAGACAATTTGCGTAGCAGGTGCCGGAACCATGGGAAGCGGAATCGCATTGGTTGCTGCCCAAAACGGGTTTGATACCTTGTTGTTTGACTTGAACGAAGTGGTACTTGAAAAAGCCGTAATATCTATTCAAAAGAGTATTGGTCAACTGGCAGATAAACAAAAAATTACTATCGGAGAAGGGAATATTATATTTAATAGAATTCAATTTATCAGCGATGCACGACAATGCATCGCTGATTTTTTTATAGAAGCCATCATCGAAAAAGTCGATGCAAAAATTGGGCTTTTTAACCAATTGGCAACCTGCAACGATGACCACGTTATCTTTGCAACCAATACTTCTTCCCTCTCTGTTTCAACTATTCAGTTGGGTGTACTTCACCCGGAAAGAGTGATTGGCATGCACTTTTTTAATCCGGCCCCGGTCATGAAACTGGTGGAAGTAGTAAAAGGCAAACAGACAAATGATTCAACCACAACGATCGTGTATGAGCTTTGTAAACGGATGGGAAAAATACCGGTACTATGTAATGATGCCCCCGGTTTTATAGTGAACCGGGTAGCCCGCAATTATTACCTGGAAGCAATGAAAATAGTAGAATCAGGGATAGCCACTATTGAAACCGTGGATGAGTTGATGGAAGCCAGCGGATTTAAAATGGGGCCGTTCAAATTAATGGATTTAATAGGGTTGGATATTAATTTAGCAGTCACCAAAAGTATTTATGATGCCTTTGATAAGAGTGAAAGATTTGCGCCGTCTCCACTGCAGGAAGAAAAAGTGATGAAGGGTGAACTCGGAAGAAAGACCGGGAAAGGATTTTATACTTACTGATGGTAATTCTTTTTTACTATACCTTATTGCGATCATTGCTTTTTAATGGCTCATCAATATAAATTTATTTCTTCTTGCAACCGACCAATTCACCATTAATTGATTATCAAATTACATCTCTCAGCGACCGTTCGGTGTTGGTGATTTTTGGGAATATACCAGATGATGCAATCAACGAAAAGGTGGTAGGCCTGCACAAGGCATTAATGCAATCCCGTTTTGTGGGTTTTGTAGAGTCGGTACCTGCTTATGCTTCTCTCGCAGTTTTTTATGATATCAAAAAAATCAGCCGGCATACTGACACTTCCGCTTTTGCTTTTGTAAAAGAGTACCTGCAGCAGTTGCTGGAAAAGCAGCTTCAAATTAGCATTCAATCCTCTCCGGTTAAGAAAATTCCTGTGTGTTATGACGAATCGTTTGGTATTGATTTAAGAGAGATGGCTGAATTGCGCCGGTTAACTATTAATGAAATTATTGGCCTGCACACGGCAGTTATTTACAAGGTTTATATGATTGGATTTTTGCCCGGTTTTGCATACATGGGTACTGTTGATGATAAATTAAGTACTCCACGGAAGGATCAGCCGAGGTTAAATGTAGCAGCCGGAAGCGTGGGTATTGCGGGTTCTCAAACAGGGATCTACCCAATGGATTCTCCCGGTGGTTGGCAGATCATTGGCAAAACACCCCTGCAATTATTTGATACTGCTAAATCAGCACCTTGTTTACTTTCCGCAGGCGACCGGGTACAATTTTTTTCTATCACGTTGGATGAATTTAATACGTCACATGTCCATTAAAATTACAAAACCCGGCCTGTTCTCCACTATCCAGGACCTGGGTAGAAAAGGCTATCGTGCGGCCGGAATTGGACCGGGGGGAGCGATGGATTTTTTTGCAGCCCCGGTAGCTAATTATTTAGTGGGTAATGATGAGAACAGCCCGGTTATTGAAATGCATTTCCCTGCGGCGGAAATTTTATTTGAAGATGATGGACTGATAAGCATCGCAGGTGGTGATTTTAGTTGTTATATCAATGAAGTCGCCGTTGCTTTATGGACGCCGTTACCTGTTAAAAAGAATGACCGGTTATCTTTCAAAAAATATATCAGCGGCGCCAGGGCTTATCTTGCTATCGCAGGCGGAATTGCAGCAGACAACTGGTTAAATAGTTGCAGCACGCATACCAGGGTAAAAGCAGGGGGCTTTAAAGGAAGGGCTTTCAAAAAGGAAGATATCATCGCTTTCAATAAAAGATTACCGTTCATTTCAGTGGAAGGCTTTCCCGATTTTAAGTCAATCATTCACCCCGTTTATTTGCCCTCCAATATTATTCGTTGCATTTCCGGACCGGAATGGGATTTGATGAATGATGAATCAAAAAAGGCATTTTCCCGTTTAGATTTTTTCATAACTGCACAATCCGACCGGATGGGTTATCGCCTGCACGGAACAGCACTTGCTTTGGGGCATCCGGTTGAATTAATATCATCCCCTGTAGATTCCGGTACCATACAGTTACTACCCAATGGTCAACTCATTGTATTAATGGCCGATCATCAAACTACCGGTGGTTACCCAAGAATCGCCAATGTGATTAGCGCCGATCTTCCGAAATTGGCACAGGCAAATATTCATGGTAATATTCATTTTGAACTGATGTCAGTGGATTGTGCCACCGATACCTTATTTTCATTGTACCAAACATTGGAATTAATCAACAACAAATGCAGCCATTTTTATGATGCGGATCGACATCAATTGTGATATGGGTGAAGGTATAGGGAATGAAAATTTACTGATGCCTTTTATCAGTTCAGCCAATATAGCCTGTGGTTTTCATGCAGGTGATGAAGAAGAAATGCAACGGGTGGTAGCGCTTTGTTTACAACAGGAGGTTGCAATCGGCGCTCATCCCTCTTTTCCCGACCGGGAAAATTTTGGAAGAACAACAATGAATTTGCCGGCTGGTGAAATAAAACAAATCATTAAAGAGCAATTAGATATTCTTAATAAAATAGTGATTGCCAAAGGGGGAAAATTGCATCATGTAAAACCACACGGCGCCTTGTACAATATGGCGGGCAGGGACTCTGTACTGGCAAGGGCGATAGCTGATGCTGTAATTGATTTTGATAGTAGCCTGATTTATTATGGCCTGGCTGGCTCGGTGATGATTGATGAAGCAATAAAATCGGGATTACAAACAGCGAATGAAGTATTTGCTGACAGAACCTATCAACCGGATGGATTATTAACACCAAGAAACCAGCCCGGTGCATTGATCAATAATATAGACAATGCATTAAAACATGTTTTGCAGATGATAAATGAAAAAACAGTAAGCGCAATCAATGGCGAAATAGTTCCAATCCTAGCGGATACTATTTGTATTCACGGGGATGGATCAAATGCAGTGGAATTTGCAAAGGCAATCAATAACAGGTTGCAGGCAGAAGGTATTCAAATACAGAAATTATAATTTTCGCCTTATAATTTACGGCAATTGGAACTCAGGCGGAAAGTTGTTGGTTTAAAAAGTTCCACTACGAAAAGAGATTTACAGCATCAGAGTCGGGCTCCCTCCCCTTTGGGAAGGCGGGCTGAGGTCAGAGTTGGAGATAAATAATTTAAGACAAAATCACATCCACTGAATAAAAAATCACCATACTCCGGCGCTATTACGGGCGCCGCATTCCTAATGGCCACTTCTGCTATAGGTCCTGGTTTTATTACGCAGACAACCAAATTCACCGCAGAGCTGGCGGCAAGTTTTGGTTTTGTAATTTTAATTTCCGTGTTATTGGATATCGGGGCACAGTTAAATATCTGGCGCATTATCAGCGTGAGTAAATTATATGCGCAGGATCTTGCGAACACCATTTTCCCGGGTGCAGGAATATTGTTAACTGTGTTAATAGTAATAGGCGGTATTGCTTTTAATATTGGGAATATTGCGGGTTGTGGCCTCGGGTTGCAGGTATTGTTTGGGTGGGAGGTAAGCACCGGTGCGGCGGTTAGTGCTGTAATAGCAGTCATGATATTTTTAATAAGGGAAGCAGGCAAGGCGATGGATTGGGTTGCAAAGCTGTTAGGCTTTATCATGATCGGCTTAACGGTGTATGTAGCCTTTCAATCACATCCGCCGGTAGGGGAAGCCATCCTTAAATCATTTGTGCCGGATCAAATAAATGAAACCATTATCCTTACCATTGTTGGTGGTACCGTAGGTGGCTATATTAGTTTTTCCGGGGCGCATCGCTTATTGGATGCCGGTATTTCGGGTGAAGAAAATTTGAAACAGGTTTCTGTTAGTTCCGTTACGGCCATCATCATCGCGGCAGTTATGCGGATACTATTGTTTTTAGCTGCATTGGGTATTGTAATGCAGGGAATAATATTGGATCCAAAAAATCCGGCGGCTACTGTATTCCAGTCTGCAGCCGGGCTGGTGGGATATAAACTATTTGGACTGGTATTGTGGAGTGCGGCTATTACCTCCGTGGTAGGATCTGCATTTACATCGGTATCCTTTATGAAAACATTGCACCCATTTATTCATCAGCGGTTCAGGTACTTTATCATCGGGTTCATTCTTTTTTCAACCACCATTTTCTTATTGGTGGGCCAGCCGGTTAAGGTGTTGATCCTTGCCGGTGGATTGAATGGGTTGATACTTCCTGTAGCGCTTTCATTGATCCTGGTTGCGGCATGGAATAAAAAGATAATTCACCAATACAAACACCCGTTGTGGATGCAGGTGGCAGGATGGACGGTTGTAATAGCCATGTCTTATATGGGCACCAGGGGAATAATAAATTTATTTTGATAAGCGGGATACAAACGCTTCCATTACTTTTGCGGTTGCAGATAAATTTTTGATATGATTTTAGTTACAGGAGGTGCCGGTTTATTGGGAGGCGAATTAATTAAACAGTTGCTTGCGAAGGGTAGCGATGTGAGGGCTATCTACAATAAAACCCCGCTGCCCGATTTTCATTCGGCGCAATTTCAGCAATTCCAATGTAATATTTTAGATATTGTTGGGTTGGAGGAAGCAATGGAAGGCGTGAACCAGGTATATCATTGTGCGGCTATTGTAAGCTTTGAACCTTCCCGTAAAAAGGAAATGTTTAAAATAAATATTGAAGGCACAATCAATGTAGTAAACGCAGCCTTAAGTACCGGCGTGCAAAAACTGGTACATGTAAGTTCTGTGGCTGCACTGGGGCGAATAAGGGAGGATGAACCGATAAATGAAAGCATGAACTGGACGGAAGAAACCAGTAACAGCAATTATGGGCAAAGCAAATATCTAAGTGAGCTGGAAGTATGGCGGGGCATTGGGGAGGGCCTGGATGCAGTGATCGTTAACCCGGTAATTATCCTGGGCGGAGGTGACTGGAATACCGGAAGTTCTCAAATTTTTAAAAGTGTGTACGATGAATTTCCATGGTACACAGAGGGCGTTACCGGCTTTGTGGATGTGCGGGATGTAGCAAAAGCAATGATTGCTTTAATGGAAAGCGATATCAGCAAGGAGCGCTTTATCATAAGTGCAGAAAACAGGAGCTACCGCGAATTATTTAACCTAATCGCGGATGCTTTTGGTAAGAAGCAGCCTTCTAAAAAAGTGACACCTTTTATTGCGCAGGTAGTGTGGCGGCTTGAAGCAATTAAAAGTAAGTTTACCGGTAAAAAGCCACTAGTGACAAAAGAGTCGGCTGCAACGGCCCTGGCCAATGTACATTTTGAAAATGGAAAACTGTTGAAAATTTTGCCGCAATTTAGTTACCGTGCCATTGAAGATACCATTAAAGATACCTGTGCCGGGATACAGCGCAGGCTGAATAGCCAGTAACATTTCGTTGGGGCAAAGCATATACCCGTTGTTTATAAACTAAGCTAAAAAATAATGATAGGAAATTGCACGCCTTTTTATAATCTGTAAAATCCATCGCACAAAACCATATGAAAACGACTATCTCCACCCTACTACTCATTTTGTTTTCCTTTACTTCATTTGCACAAAGCACGGTCTTTGCTCTTAATGGAAAAGTACTGGATGCGGTTACAAAAAATCCGATGCAGGCTGCATCTGTATTTGCACAGAATACCACCATGGGCACCGCTACGGACGTGAATGGAAATTTTACGCTTCACCTCCCCAATGGCGGCTACGATCTTATCGTAACCTTTACCGGTTACGAAACGGTGAGCAGGCGCATCAGCACGGCGGATGCAGGCGATAAAAACATCGTGATTGAGCTAAAGCAAAAAGAAAATTCGATGGAAGATGTAGTGGTAAAAGCAAGTAACGAGGTAAAGGATGGATGGGAGAAATATGGCAACTTTTTCACAGATAATTTTATTGGTAAAACAAACAACAGCAAGCTATGCACCATTGCCAATAGGGATGTATTGAAGTTTTATTTTTACAAAAAGAGGAACCGTTTAAAAGTACTGGCCACAGCACCGATTGAAATAGACAATGAGGCACTGGGCTATAAATTAAAATACACCCTCGATTCTTTCACCCATGAGTATGGCACCGAAGCTGGTATTTATACCGGTTATCCTTTGTTTGAGGAGATGATACCCAGGGATGATTCGCAAAAATTAACCTGGCAGGCAAATCGTTTAAAAGCATATCATGGTTCCATGCTTCATTTTATGCGGAGCGTTTATCACAAAACCTTAAAGGAGGATGGCTTCGAGATACAGTTTGTTGCCAAAAGCGATGAGCGGGAAACTGCAGTTCGTTTACCCAACTTTTACGGGGCTTTAAATTACAATAAAGACGACAGCACCCAACTGGTGGAGATCATGCCCAACCAACCTGATGTAGCAGTTTTATACAGTAAGGAAGAACCGGATCCTGCATATGTTTTGCAGAATGAAGAAACGCCCGGTGCATACCAGTTATCGGTCATTAATATTGCAAACAGTGAGTCAATTGCCATAGAGCAAAACGGCTATTATTTTGATCAGAATGATATTACCATCACCGGCTACTGGACCTGGGATAAAGTGGGGGATATGGTGCCGTATGATTTTGCCCCCGGCCCCTAAAGGGGAGTTACTCAACCAGCTTATCGCAATACCACGCTTATAAAATGTGAAGAGTTGCAGTATTCTATTCATAGACCTCCCCTTTAGGGGTTGGGGGCGGGCGGCCTGCTCGTTACCCCTTCATCACCTTCTCCCACAACTGCGGTATCCGCTTAATCCACACCAGTTCTCTTTTTACAATGCCTGCTTCCTGTGCCGGTGCGCCCCAATAGGTTTTATTGCCTTCCAGGTTGTTGCTTACACCCGTTCTGCCTAACAGCACGGCGTTTTCACCAATGGTGAGGGTTTTGTTTACCACTACCTGGCCCCATAAAGTTACTCCATCCAGTATGTTTACACAACCGGCAACTACTACATGGGCAGCAAACAGACAGTTCTTTCCAACCACGGTATCATGGCCTATGTGAATGGTGTTGTCAAACTTGGTTCCCCTGCCAATAATGGTGTCATTACTTACTCCCCGGTCGATGGTACAGCCTGCGCCAATCTCCACAAAATCTTCAATAACTACCCGTCCGCAACTGGGCATTTTTCTATACCAGTTTTCCCTGTCTTTTTTAGTGTTATAATAAAAGGCATCACTGCCAATTACGGTGCCTGCCTGGATGATCACATTATCTCCAATGATACAATGATCCATGATGCTTACATTGGGATGGATGATGCAATTTTTTCCAACCTTTACATGGTTGCCGATAAAAGCAGTTGGATAAATAAAACTGCCTTCTCCGATAATCGCACTGTCACTTACCTGTTTTACAGATGGTGTAAAGGGATAGAAATGGTTGACGATTTTGCTGTACGCTTCAAAGGGATTGTCTACAATCAACATTGCTTTTCCTTCCGGGAAATCCGTTCTTTTGTTGATGATGATAAACGTGGCGGCGCTGTTAATACACTTGTCATAATATTTTGGATGATCAACAAAAACCAGGTCGCCTTTTTCAACTTTATGTATCTCATTGATGCCTGTTGCATCTGTTTTGTTGTTGCCGATTAATTCAGCGTGGATGAATTCAGCGATCCAGGTAATAGAAACAGGAGCAGGAAATTGCATACAATATTTTTTTTGTAAAGGTACTATGCTTTGCTTTTAGTGATGGCATAAACAAATATGTATGAAAAGGGATAAAAACGCCGTGGTTTTTAAATTATTTATCAACTTTTTTTTCTGTGTAAAATTGATGACTTTTTTGATTGTGCGGAAGCAATTGCCTGCCGGCATCGCAACATTATTTTTGCTACATCATCAGCCATGTAAAAATCAATTCCGCTGTAGTACCAGTGAAATCAATAGTTTCAGCTCATAGCACTATCAATGGAAATTATTTATTTTACAATCACTGTATAAAATTCTCTTCCTGAAATTGATCATCATCCTTTTAGTTGTGTTGCCTTATCCACAGCATAAATTGAAATGTGAATAAAATAATTGAAAATATTTTTTTAGATAGCAAAATTTCTTTTTAATATTGTGTATGGAAATTTTGTTTCCAGGTACTTACTAACCCATTAATATCATAAAGCCCGGCTTACAAATGTCGGGCTTTATCTTTTCAGAGAGTCAACAGCGCATCTATTCTACCACTACCTTTACATACTTTTACATCATTCAATTCATCGCTCTTGGAATACTACTGTATCATTTATAAACCTTTCAATGTACTCTCACAGTTTACATCCGGTGAAGCAAAACAAACCCTGAAAAATATTTTTGATGTGCCGGTAGATGCGTACCCCGTCGGCCGCCTTGATTATGACAGCGAGGGCTTGTTGATTCTTACCAACGACAAAAAATTAAACCATGAGTTATTAAATCCAACCTTTGAACATACCAGGGAATATTGGGTGCAGGTAGATGGTGCAATTACGGATGAGGCCTTACATGATTTACACAATGGTGTTGATATTACAGTGGATGGAAAATTGTATCGTACAAAAAAATGCAAAGCCACTGCCTTTAAAATTGCACCTGCCGTACCAGACAGAAATCCACCGATCCGGG
>JANPIJ010000206.1:0-1574 GCA_031424955.1 Ferruginibacter sp.
ATGAAAATTTAAGTAACAGGAGTACCCCGATAATAACCAGCAATACTTTAAAAAAGTCTTTGAAGAAAACGATCAACTGGTTCTGACTATGATCAATTGTTGAGGCTGCTTTTTCCTTTAATACATAAGCTGCAAAGTCTATAATACGTAATAACAGCCAGATAAAAACCGTGATTAAAACCCCTTTATACAGCGAGTCGGTTATCACCTGTATAGGTATTTTAAACAATTTAAAATCGAACAATGCAGGATAATGCAGGCGGTCAATCGCCAGGAATGTAACAAACAAAACAAGGAACAAATCCAGTGGTTGTACAATTAAATTAATGAAGCCTTGTTTATTGATTGTGGTGTCCGACTTCATTACCAGCTTAAATATAATTGAGGCGAGATACCTTGAGATGAACCTTTTTATGATGAGTGCCACCAAAAGGCTGGCTAATACCAGCAGGTAGCTTTGAAGTGTATTGTCAAGAAATTTTCCCTGCAGAAAATTGTGCATAAGTAAATGCTTTGGTTTTGGAATACAGAATTTAGGGCGTATGAAAAATTTCAATATCACCGGTACTTGTAAGTGCATACAGGCGGTTGCCGGTAAACCGGGTTGTAGCATATTTATGTTGCGCTTGCCTAAAGATGAAGTAATCCATTTGTAAGGTGAGTGGTTTGTATAAAATCAGGTACTCAGTATTGCGGGCGGTAATGGTGTTCTTATCTATTATTTGCAGGTCGGTATAATCTTTAAAAGAATACTGGTTTTTGTAAGCTCCATAATAATCGAAAACAAAAATTCCTTTTGCTGCATCGTACAGGTATAACTGGCCATCGCGGTCGAAGAGTAATTGGGGTTGGGGTGCCTCGTCAAAAATCATCCTGAAATCATTCGATTCCATAATTACCTTACCGTAATCATCTATCTTTTTTATTTTACTGTTTTGCTCATCAAACAACCATATACCACCGTCGTAACTGGTGGCTATAGCCTGAACCTGAAAAATATCCTGCTTTCGTAAATCAATAGTATTGCGTACGTTCAGCAGCCGGTCTAATACAATTACAGTTGCAAAATCTTTATAGTAAACCAATAGCTTTAACGGGTTTGATGCATCAATAAAGGAGATGTTGCCATAGCGTTTTACATCATTGTAAACAGCAATAGAATCACCTTTGTCATTTAGTTTTTTTATTTGGTTCGAAGTATTGACCAGGTAAATATTGCCCAGGTTATCAGTGGTAAATCCTTCAAATTTTCCTTTTATTGTTTGGTCGGGAATAAGAGATAAAAGGCTGTCTTTTTGGGTGAAGGCTTTTGTGCAAACTGCAAATAGTAATATGATCAAAAGAAATATTCGCATAATAAATTTGCAGATCTTGTCTATGAATACTGATGATTGAGGTATGAGTATCCGGTTAAATTACTGTTGCCATGTTTGGAGTGTAACGGCATCGCCATCAAACTCGGCATAGGTAAAATTAGTTATCCAGTCGCCCAGGTTTACATAGCTACTTTTATCGTTTAGTTTATAATGGATGGGTACATGCCGGTGCCCGAAAATAAAATAATCGATATGTTC
>JANPIJ010000207.1:0-2240 GCA_031424955.1 Ferruginibacter sp.
AGCAGCTCGTGATGCAGCAACATTAACAGTACCTGCATTTAACCCTGCAAATTTGGTTAATGCTCCATCAGGTGCAACTCATTTCCGTTTGCTAACTGCCTTGGCTTGTATTTCTGATTTTGCTTACAATGAGCAGACTGGAACATACGAACCAATTGATGTAGCAAATAATGAATTATCGGATGTGGCCTACTCAGGTTACCTTCCTTTAAATGCACCCATTTCAACAGCAACAACTGTAACAGCAACATTGCCTGGTGCGCCAACTTTGACCGCTGATGCAAGTGTAATTTTCTGTATTGGAATTGAGTTTGTGCAACAAGTTGGAAGCAGCTATTCTCTCTTCTATTCAGGGAATGCACTAAAAGTCATTGATATATTTTAAGCGTTATATCCATTAACTACAACCCTGTATTCTTACAGGGTTTTTTTATGCCCTAACCTTTTCAAAGGTAGCTTATGGTAGGCTTATCCCTTGCTTATGGGCGGTTTAAGGGCGCATTGAAATGATTATAAAAAGGTCCCGTAGACTATGATTGAATTGATTTTGAAATTTTAGTGTTTATAAATTTCTCCGAAAGTAGTTTCTATAAAAATAATTTGGAAAGTATCATTGAGCCTTATTCCTAAAAAAGGAAGGTTACTACCTGTTGCTCTGAATACCGTCAGTTCTGTAACATCCTCTGTAATAATTGAAGGAAGGGAATTAGGAATCAATTGTTTTATTGGCATTTTCTCTGTGCCGAAGGAATGCTTATTTGAAATATCAATTCCCTTCCAACCTAAACTTCCTAATTTTTGCAATCTCTCTAAAAAATTTATAAAAAACTTTGGATCTGAACAGCTATTATATGAATAAGGCTGGAGGTATTTAAAACAAAAAACCGGATATGTATCTTCCGGTTTTTTGCTAATCTTTGGTGTAGATTCCTGTTTTTTTAATTTCTTACTCATCAACCAATGTCTTAAAATATTTCTGCATTGATTTAATATCAATTTTTTTATCTTCCCTCTCAAAGGCTTCCTTCCACGGAAGTTCATTATGAGTCATTTCCATTAGTTTGATAGCATTAAATTTACCATATTCCTCCATTACCTGATTAAAGATATTTTCAGGTTCAACATCTAAGGAAATTTCTTTGAATTTAGATGGATCGAGGGTTAAACCTAATGAGCCATTCTCTTTAAAACGATGATAAATATCAGGAACAACAGGTCCGTACATCCATGCTTCAAGAGGTTCATTAAATAGAACATCATCAAACACTGCAAGATGATAACCTTGTACGTAGTACAGGAGCTTTTGTAGCTTTAAGTTAGATATAACGTCTCCACGTTCTATATCAGTTCTTAGGATAATCTTATTTGCAATATCGTTTACTTCAAATGCCATGGGAAATGCAATTTACTATTTTTTTTGAAAACGCTTTGGTAATTAATGCTAATACAAGCTAATTGATGGAAATAGCAGGTAAGGAAACATTTAATACCCTGCTGTGGATAACCCCGTTCCCCGCAAGCCTCTTGGCTACGATAACGACCGAGTGTGGCAGGAGAAAGAAAAAGGCAAGCCATTGTGCGCCTGTTTAGCAAACCGAAACCGCTTAAAGGGTGTGCGAATGAATGCAACCCATTCGAGTTTAAAATATAAAAGCAAAGCCCCTAAAAGGGCAATGCTGATAACCAACGGCGACCTGATGGATATAACCAAAGGTAACTGCCGCATGGAAGTGCTAAAACAGCAACACCGGGCAACGGACGAAAATAAATGCCTAACCTGCGGACGTGCTTGCTGAATGCCAACTGAGAAACCTGCGGAGGAAACTGCTGGATTGAAAGACTAAGCGGACATAATGAAATGTGCCGGGAACTAATGATACGAAGCTGCTTTTGCATAACTGTAAATTTTTATAAGCATCTCTCAGCGAAGGCAGATAAAAAACCAAAAGGAAACGGAATAAAAGATGGGTCTGGGCGTTGGGCTTGTGTTTATGCCGTAGTCTTTTTGTTTTTTTACGTCAGGCAAAGTGCGGTGGGCTGCCGTAGCTATTTTTGCTGAATAAAAACACAAATGCAAAAGTTGCGACTATACACCTGGCAAGGCAGATGTATAGCAGCAAACTCTTTTCAGCATTTTCATTTAGTATTCACAGGGCAACATTAAGCAACCATCGACAAGCCAAATTGTTGCCTGATCATAAGCAAAATCACTAAATGGAATGTGTTGACTTGCTACTTTG
>JANPIJ010000208.1:0-18554 GCA_031424955.1 Ferruginibacter sp.
CATTCAAAAATTGTTGCAATTCTAAAGCAGCTTTTACAATATTAATGGGTGTCGAAATTCTATCGCTCAGACCTGATGCACACATGTAAGCATCGCCAATGGTTTTGATTTTTTCACCCTGATCCTGATAGTACTGCCTGCGCCGGGAGCACCGCCATTGGAAGTAATATTAACCCCGGCTACTTTTCCCAGTATTAGTTGTTCGGGAGTTGTTATGGCGCCTTTTAAAAAATCCTTTGATGAGATGGCCGTCATTGAACCAGTTAGGTCTTTTTTACGGGCAGTGCCATATCCAACAACCACCACTTCGTTTAATTGTTGGCCAATAGCTGCAAATCGGATATCAACCGAATTTGAAGTGGCAGTTACCTCTTGCGTGGTGAAGCCAACCGAACTAAAAACCAACCTGGCACCCAATGGTGCTGTTAGTTTGTAAGTACCGTCAGCAGCGGTTTGTGTGCCAACCTGGGTGCCTTTTACAGCAACCGTAACGCCTTGAACTGGTGTTCCATCCTTACTATCAGTTACTTTACCCGTAACTACATTTTGTGCCATCGCTGTTATTGACAGCAGCAGGAACAGAATCGTTTGCAGGAATAAGCTGCAAAACTTACGCATGTTCTTTTTCATCTGTGTAATTTTTCTTTTAAATGGTCGGGGAAATATTGGAATAATGTGAAGCGGGGGAAAGGAACCAACTACCAGTGGCAAAAGGAGCTCCATTCATAAGCAGGCATTTTCTTTTATTTCATATAGCAACCATTATCGTGTGTTAAATAAAGGTTTTTTAATAAAGTGTATTTTTTACACAATTAAATGTGTAATAATTACACAATATAGGACGTTTTTTTGTAAATCAAAATAATTGTTAAAAAAAAATTTTAGGTGGGAAAATATCCTTAAACAATCAATATTTAAAACAAATTAACGCACAAAGAAGACAAATTACAGGGTTGCTTCGCTGCACTGTTAAATAAAATAAAACGTCCTTCTAATCCACTAAAAATCAATCCCAACCCACTTTTTCTTTCTCTTTTCGTATTTCTCATAGTCAAATTTGTACAGCTTACCCGGGCGATGTGGTACATCCTGCTCAATTTCATTCAGGTCTATCAAAAAATCCATTGAGAAGAATTTTTTCCTGAAGTTGCGGCGGTCCATTTTAATATCCAGTATTGCCTCATATAAGTTTTGAAGGTCTCGAAGGGAGAATTTTTTTGGCAATAAATTAAATCCAAGTGGATGTTCCTGCACTCTTTTTTGCAGTTGCTTCAAACAGGTATCAAATATTTGCTGGTGATCAAATGCGAGGTCGATTACATTTTTTATGTCATGCCAGTGTAACTCATTATCAAGTATATTTAGTTTGTGATGTTGTACGTTGATGAGAGTACAGTAGGCAACAGTAACAACTCTACCCGCCGGATGCCGGTTTACTGTGCCAAAAGTACTTACCTGTTCAAGGTAAACGTCATTTAACCCGGTTCTTTGTTTTAAAATCCTGTATGCAGCTGCATCAAGGTCTTCGTTTGGAAAAACCAGGTCGCCTAATAATGACCATTTCCCTGCGAATTTTTTCAAATCACTTCGTATTAGGAGCACTTTCAATTTAGCCTCATCAAATCCAAATATGATGCAATCAACGGATAAGGCAATCCGGTTGCTGCTTTCTACTTCGGACTGGATTACCTGTAATGATTTAATATTCTTTGATTGAGTTGATTTACCTTCTGTAATCATATAGCATTCAATTTATTGGTTGTTAAGGTTGAGTGGTATTTTTAGATTTTTACCGGACACAACGGTAAATTTGGCACCAGGACTTATTGTTTGAGGTGTATTCAAAATACATTCACCACCCGACTGAGGACTTATAATAATTTCTGATCCGCCTGGTAAAGGAGTAGGTGGAACTGTGTTGTAGGTCCAGTTAACAGCATCAGTCCAGTTGCCACTGCCAATAAATGAATAAACGGTAGGGGGCTGGTAGATGTAAACATGGTATTCACCTGGTGCCAGTGTGATGTTTTGGGTAGCTGTTCCGGGATCAAGATTAAAGCTACTGCCGGCTGAACCATTGATACCTGAACCTGGCCCATTGCCCAGGTAATTATACCATTTCCCCTCTGTTTGAAATGTAACAGTCCTGGTTTGTTGCACCACATCAAAATTAGCTATTACGGTAACACGCATCCCATTGGGCGATGGATCTGAAATCTGAAATCTTTTTACTAACCCGGCGTTGTCATAAAAATCATAGGAAAAGGAGGCACTATTGAAAACAGCCGGATTTGATACCCTTAGATTAATGAGTTTTGAGTAGGCGTTGTATAATTTCAGGCGATTAGGATCCGCCATATATTCCCAAAGTGGCGGCTTATTGGCGGTTCTGCCCCCAAATGAATTGATAGAGGAATCATACCCTCTTTCTCCAAATTGCCAAATCAACTTTGGTCCGGGTACAGTAAAGAATACAGCTGCTGCTGCCTCCTGCCGCTCCAGTGCGGTAGCGAGGTTTTTCACGTTATACGCACCTGAACTATTACCGAATTGCAGATTTTTAACCATCAGCCTTTCCTCATCATGGCTTTCCATATATCCCATTTCAGCCGGGATAGAAAACCCCTGTTGACTGCTATTGTAAACAATTTTAGAGAAATCGGAATTACTGCCGTAACCCATGGTTGCCTCGTTGTAGGAGTTGGTATTTTTACCCCATAAAATAAATCCCCTATTTGCATACACATTCTCTTCCGTTCGCTGTTGCCCTAAAAATTCAAGGATCATATAAGTTTCCGGAAATTTGGACACTACAGAATCATAGTACCTGTTTAAATTGTCAATGCGAATGCCATCGAAATTTTCAACAGTGGTTTCGTTGGTAACTTTCTGCGTAAAACCCTTCGCCAGGTCAAACCGGTAACCATCCACTTTGTATTCGGTAATCCAGTATTCAAGCGCCCTTGACACCCAATATTGAGTAGCGGCAATAGTATGATTCAAATCCTGGAAAACACTGTAGGGATGGGGAGCCGAAAGATTTAACCATGGGTTGTTGGCTGCCGGCCGGTTATTGGCTGCATCCCAATACAATTTACCCTGCGGCGCATTATACGCATCTAAATGGTTGTACACTACATCAAGAATCACGGCTATCCCGTTTTTATGACATAGATCAATGAACTCCTTGAACTTATCTTTTGTTCCGTAAGCCTTATCAAGGGCCATGTAAAAAGTTGGATTATAACCCCAGCTTTCATTTCCACTGAATTCATTAACCGGCATTAATTCAATAGCGTTAATGCCTAACCTTTTAAAATAACTGATGGTGTCTATCAGCATCTGGTAATTGCGTGCAGCACCAAAATCACGAACTAATAATTCATAAGTAATTAAATTTCGTTTATCTGGTTTTGCAAAATTGGTAACCTGCCATTTATAGGGCGTGGCACAGGTTTGTAATACACTCACTATTCCATTTTTTGATGATGACACATTTGAATTTGCTGGATAAGGTTTTAGCCCTGGGTATGTTGCAACGGGAATATATTGATCATTCCATGGATCAAGTACCTTTTCCGAATAAGGGTCGGCTATATAAATACTATTGTCAACAAGGTATTGAAAAGCGTATTCTGTGCCCCCTGTAAGTCCATGAACAGTCAACCAATAATAATTGCCATCCGGGGTTTTGTTCATCTGGTACTGTCCCCTGGCTTCCCAGTTGCTGTTTGGAAAATCGCCCACAACCACCGCATTGATTTTATTAGGCGCATACAATACCAGCGTTACAGAATCACAGCCCGGCCAATAGTTGATCCCCTGCCTTACACCGGCAGGAAGCGGTAAAATTGTATTTACCGGTGCCACATAAAACTGAACAGTATCATAATAACTTATTCCTCCTGAAACCAGTTCGGCGACTATCTGCTGATCGCCGGTGACTGTTACTATTGGATTTGCTGTGACTGTAGCTGTTCCGGTAACCGGCCCCGCTACAGGTGTGCCATTATAGTATAAATTTATGGTGCCGGAATTCGTGGACGCTACTGCAGTAATGGGTACGGGCTGGCCAACCGTGGCAGTTACCGGTTCGTTAGGCATGCTATAGGTAGGTATCAGAAAAGGCTGGGTAAACTGAATCAGGTTAGCTCCTGCCGCATATACCGGTACATAAGTATCGGTGCCATCGGTATTTTTCTGGGCCAATGATCCCGTAGCATTTCTAAAAAGTACCGCAATTTTTAAAATAGTTTCACCACCTGGAACACCGCCCGATAAACTATTAAAATACGCCCTTGGATTAGTGATAGTAAAGGACCATTTATTGCCGCCCAATGATAAAGCCACTGGTGCCGTGGTACTTCCCCAGGTGGTGGCAACATACCGCCAGTCAGAGCCACTACTACTTAGGTTGGTAATCACACCCAAATGCATATACACGTCTCCGGCATATCCCATCAGGGCCTGGTTCCCCCTGGTAGCATCTACCACTACAGTAATGGCTGAATTGTCGTTGGGAAATTGCGGACTCCATGAAAATAATTGCGCCCTGGATGTAATGACACAAAATAGAATAGAAAACAGAAAGAGAATCCTTCTCATACAAGCATTGTTTAATGTGTAAATTAAACACATTATTGGATATACCAAAAAAATGTTGATAAAATTTAGCAATCTTCATTCGCATACTTAATTCGGGTTTAACAGCGTCACCGAAGTAACACCAGATTTGAATTAAAATTCCCCGTTGAGGATATTCATCATTGTGATTCTTACTTTTGGGTCTGAAACAGTAATTAAATATGTACCAGCAACAACAAACAAAATATCTTCAGCAAAAAACATCCCGATGGTTGTTTTCAGCAAACGCGGTTAATATAGATGAAGCAGTAGCCAGCAGTATTGAAGATCTTAGGGATGTACTCCGGTTTCACGAATACCGGTATTATGTACAAAATGATCCGCTGATCAGTGACGGTGAGTATGATAACCTGTATAAATTACTACAAAATATTGAAAAGGAATACCCGGAATTGATTACTCCTGATTCTCCCTCACAACGAGTGGGGGCAGGTTTGACAAATGACTTCGCTAAGGTAGAACACCTTGTACCCATGCTATCGCTGGAAAATTCTTACAATTCAACTGATTTGCTGGATTGGGATAGAAAAGCCCGGGAGTTATCCGGCCTTGATGAAATTAAATACTGCGTAGAGCCTAAATTCGATGGTGCCAGTATTTCATTAATTTACGATGACGATATGCTGGCACGGTCCGCAACAAGAGGTGATGGAGTAGTGGGGGATGAAATCACTCTTAACACAAAACAAATAAAATCTGTTCCGCTTTCTGCAAAATTTAGCAGCTATGGCATTGACCAGGTAGAAATAAGAGGGGAAGTGCTGATCAATAAAAATAATTTTAAGGCATACAATGACAAGTTGATGGAAGAAGGTATTCCTCCACTTGCCAACCCGAGAAACGCTGCCGCAGGTTCCCTGAGAATAAAAGATACAGCAGAAGTTAGCCGCAGAAACCTGGAAGCTTTCTTATACCATGTAAGTTATACTACCAATACCGAACACAAAACATTTGCGACAGGTCAATCCGGTCAGGGGGACGAGGTAGCTCTTCTCAGCAATCAACAACCATCCACCCATTCCGCTATGTTGGAAATGCTTTGGGACCTTGGTTTCAGAAGCCCGGTTAAAGAGATGAAAGTGGTACAGGGAATAGCTGGCGTTATTGAATATGTACAAGAATTTGAAGTGAAGCGGGATGGCCTGCCCTATGAGATTGATGGCATGGTGATTAAAGTAAACGACCTGGCCCTGCAGGAAAAACTCGGAATGACGTCACATCATCCCCGTTGGGCAATCGCATTTAAATTTAAAGCAAGACAAGGAACCAGCCTGCTCCGCTATGTGGAATTCCAGGTAGGAAGAACAGGTGCTATAACACCGGTAGCCAAGATAGCACCGGTAACAGTTGGCGGCGTTACCGTAACCAGTATATCCATTCACAATGAAGAATACATAAAAGAAAAAGATCTGCTGCTTGGCGATACAATATTGATTGAACGAAGTGGTGATGTAATACCACAGATCGTAAAATCATTTGCTGAACTAAGAACCGGCAATGAAACTTATATTCAATTTCCAACCGTTTGCCCGGTATGCACCCATCCCCTCTTTAAACCGGAGGGCGAGGCAGTGTGGCGTTGTATCAATATCAATTGCGAGGCACAGGTAGTCGAAAGGATTATTCATTTTGTGAGTAAGGATGCCATGGATATAAAAAGCTTTGGAGAAGCCAATGTGCGAAAATTTTATGAAATGGGCTTATTAAAAGATGTTCCCGGAATTTACAACCTCGACTTTGAAACGATTAGCAAATTGGATGGCTTTGGCAAAAAGTCGATTGATAATTTACAAAAAGCTATAGAAAATTCTAAATCACAACCGCTACACCGGTTGATATATGGACTGGGAATCCGGTATTGTGGAGAGAACACAGCTAAAACACTCGCCAATGCCGTAAATCATTTACTCGATTTTAAAAATTTCAGTGAAGAAAAATTACAAAACCTGGAGGATGTGGGTGTAAAAGTAGCAGGGAGCATTTATCGCTTTTTTCATGATACTGATAATTTACAGATGCTTGAAAAACTTGAAGACCTTGGTATATCGCTCAAAAATCAAAAGAAACAAATCGATGGAACTAATACATTATCGGGTCAAACGTTTTTATTTACCGGCAGTCTTTTAAAATTGAAGCGAACTGATGCGGAAGAAATGGTGGAAAAAAACGGCGGGAAAATTATGAGTGGGGTAAGCAGTAAACTAAATTACCTGGTGGTTGGAGAAGATGCCGGAAGTAAATTGGAAAAGGCAAAAAAAATTCAGTCAATCAAAATAATTAATGAAGAAGATTTTATCAAAATGCTACCTACTTAGTGGATTTATTTTATATATTTATAGTGCCACTCTCTATAAACAACTTTTTTGCATGCAATAAAGTTTGCTGCATGGTACCAGTTAAAATCATACAACTATGATTAAGAAAATTACAGGTGAAATGTGGAAGCAACTTCAATTTACCGGCCACAAAAATCTACGCAAAAAATACGCAATTTCTTCCCTTGGCCGTGCCGCCAGTTATAACACGGACGTAAATGAGGACGGGAAGATTTTAAACGGGTCACTGACTTCGGGTTACCGAACGTTAAATCTTCATCTCGAGGATGGAAATGGAACTATTTACCTGCACAGGGAAATTGCCAGGCTATTTTGCAAAAAGCCTTCTCCAAAATATAAATATGTTATTCATCTCAATCATAAAAAAGAGGATAACAATTATGCTAATCTTAAATGGGCTACAATGGAAGAAGTGAGTAGCCATCAACAAAACAGCCCACAAAAAATTGCATATAAAAAACGGCAGGCCAACAAAACGGAAGGGTTAAAATTGAATGTTACAAAAGTAAAATCGATTAAGGAAGCCATCAATAGCCCTAAACGGAAACTGACATACAAGCAAATGGCAGAAAAATACCACGTAAGCGAAATGACGCTTTACAGAATTAAAAGTGGCGAGAATTGGGGAAGAGTAAAATAATTAAAATCAGGAACTAATAAAAAGGGAATTGGGGATTTGAACCAATTCCTTTTTTATTGGTTTAAACCAAAGAAAACATACAATATGCTACAATCAGCTACTATAAAATTTTTAAAAGATCTTCAAAAGAATAATAATAAACCCTGGTTTGATGAAAACCGAAAAATATACGAAGCTGCAAAGGCAGATTTGCAAAACCTGGTAACAGCCCTGATCCCAACCATTGCCAAATTTGATGAACCAATCGGAAATTTAGCTGCAAAGGACTGTACCTTTCGGATAAACCGGGATGTACGTTTTAGCAAGAATAAAAGCCCATACAAAAGTAATATGGCGGCGTATTTTAGCCGGGGTGGCAAAAAGGCAAGCGTAGCAGGATATTATTTTCACCTTGAGCCCGGCAAGAGTTATGCTGCAGGAGGTTTTTATGGCCCTATGCCTCCTGAGCTGGCTAAAATAAGACAGGAAATTGATTATGGTTTTGATGAGTGGAAAAAGATCATCCATAATAAAACCTTTCAAAAATATTTTCCGGCGGGTGTAGAAGGAATAGACTTATTGGTGCGGTCGCCAAAAGGGTACGATGAAAATAATCCCGCCATTACGTACCTCAAAATGAAGCACTTTATAGTAACTCATCCTTTACCTGATGAAGCTTTACAAAGCAAGTCGCTTGTAAAAGATATAGCCAAAACATTCGGGACAATGAAGCCCATGATTGACTTTTTAAACAGGGCTGTGGAGTAATGTGGTGAATGGTCAATAAATAGCTGCGGTCAGATACCTTCAGTGGATTATTTGTTTGCATCGTTTACCCTAAATAAAAAATCACAGGACCGGCATTAATTATGATGCCGATCCTGTGCTTTTAAAATTAGGGTTGCCCTGTTATTTCGCAGGGATGATATCAATAATTACCGCCCTGTTATAAAAGCGCTCTTCCGGGAGATTGTTTTCGAACGGTGCCATGTTCGCATCTTCTCCGAATCCAAAAGTTTCAAATTTAACTCCTTTAGTACCTGCATTTTTTAAAGCACGTTCTATTATTTGCTGTGCAACCGTTGCCCGGCTATCGGATAAAGTACTGTTGTATTTTTCTTCGCCAATAATATCTGTATGCCCATGAATAATCACCGTTCCGTTTTCAGGAATCAACGGTGTTACAATTTCAGCAAGAAATTTTTCATAGGTATCAATCGTTTTGGATTTATCAAAATCGAACAGGATACTGTAACGTAACCCCTGCTGTTTTGAATCATCCATTTTCATTAAACTAACAAAACTTTCTTTCTTAACAGTATGGCCGCTTTTTGTTTGGCCCTGCATTACAATAGTATAGTTCCCCTGGGTACTGTTGCCTAAAATTGTTTTGCCGGGAATAGCCGCCTGGTCTTTTGTGTAAGGGCCGTAATGTTGCACATTCCCTTGTTCATCCGTAACATCTACTTTCCATGAATCGAGTACTTCATTAGCACCTGCTACATTAAAGAGTACCTGACTGTCCAAAGGATCTTCCTGTACTGCTGTTATTTGTACCGGCTTCAAAAAAGGAGCATTCACTCCACCCACCTGCATCAATAATTCAGGCGAATTGCTTGCAATATCCACCCTGCGGTCACCTTCCCTTAATAATGCAAGTTCATTTACTCCACCGGGTTGTTCAGACGGTATCACTGGTTTATCTCTTCCCTCTGTATTCATTCTTGAAGCATTAATACCAAAAACATTGACCAGGTATTGCTTAATATTTTCAGCCATCACTTTACCTTCAGCAGGGTTTTTATCAGAAGCCCCGGTAAGTATGATGCTGGATTGTGGGTTAGCCCTCATACGGTCTCCTATGATGTTTAAAATGTTATGGTACACCGCCATCTGCCTTGCAGAGCGGCCATTATTCAAATTGCCCGGCTGACTTTGTTGAAGTTCCCCTTCTTTAAATGCTTCAGCCTGTGTGCTATTCAGTGTTACATAGCGATTGGGAATTGCAGATGATCCCATATCAAAAAATACAGAATTGCGCAGCGGAAAAGTTTCCTTCACCTGGCGGTTTAACGGAACCACTTTAGGTGCCCTTACTGAAAACTGTACATCTTTTTCCGGGATGATTACCGGAATGGTTGTAGCAGTTTCTGCTTGTGTAGAAGTAGTAGTTGGTTGTTTTGCCTTACCAAATTTAAGTGCAATACCGGCCCTGACTGTGTACACTGACCAGGATTCCACCGAACGGGGTTCATGACCAAAATCTGTAAGAAAAGATACAAAGGGTGACAAACTCCATTGAGTAGTGCTTGTTTTGGAAGAAAGCGGAATATCAACGCCTGCACCTGCCTGCGCTGATAACAGGGTTTTGTGTACTCCACTCCAATCACCGGTTACATCTGTTTGCTTTTCCTGCCGGTAAGTAAATCCTTTTGTTACATTGAAACTGATGGTAGGTCCGGCAAATATATAAAATGCATTGGCAAAGGGTGCTATCCTTAAACTGGGTTCTATTGTAACATAACTCATATTGGTTGATAAATCGGCCGGGCAATTACAAGGCGCCATCACCTGGTCAAATTTTCCGCCCCGGTTATCATATGCAATGTTGAGCATTCCGCCCCATACTTTGTTTGGGCGATATTCTGTTAACAGGGACGCATAAGGCCTTATGCTATTCCCTTTATGAAAGGCTGTGGGAACAGTAAGGTTATTATTGATCACCTGTGTGGTGCCACGATAAAAATTGAAATTTGCGGCACCTGATTCGCCGAACCACCATTTTGGTTGTGGGCGCTCCAATTTTTGGGTATGGCCTGTAAAGCCTGCAAAAATTATCACCATAAAAAGAAATCCAAATTTTTGCTTTATTTTGAGATGTTGTAACATATTTTGATTTTAAAAATTATCTTATTAATTCATTAACTTGTACAATTCCCGTTGCCTGCGGGCTATCACTGGCGGTTAAGCCAATGTCGTTTTCTAATTCGGCACATTTATCGTGGTGTTAACCATGGTAACAGAAGCAACCAGTGAAATCGCCCTTCCATTCAACACTGTTTGAACAGCGTTACCTGGAGTAGAAAAGGTAATTCCTGCAGTTGCAATGATATTCCCTACCATTACACCACCACCTGCTCCGTTTATTGTAGCGGCACTACCTACATACCAGTATACATTTTTAGGTAAAGCCCCATTGATCATTATTACACTGCGTGCGCCTGCTGGACCTGCAACACCGACTGTTAATCCGGCCGCAGTCTGGAATGTCCACACAGCATTGGGATCACCCATTGCATCCAGTGTTAAATTTCCATTGGTAATTTTAAAGGTTCCACTTGCAGATTTGTACACACCGGGTGCTAAGGTTAATCCACCTAGTTCACCTGCGCCTGGATCCATTCCACCGGGCCTGCCGGCAGGGGAAATACTGACGTAGGCGGCATTCGCTTCTATCAATCCATTAGTTGCAATAAGCGCTGACGCGGCACTGCCTGGAAAAGGAGGAGCAGCATATATTCTGCCGGTAACATTACCCACATTCAGCGGAGTTTCGGTGTATATATCACCGGTAGTACCATCGTGGAAACCGGTAATTAAAGTAGAAGCCGCGGTAGTACCAATACTTCCGTTATTGATTACTGTATTTAATCCCTGGTTGGTTATGCCCCCATTGCCGCCAAAAGCCCCAAAGACAGATGCATTTCCTAAAATTAATGGTGGAACTACGGTTGTTAATGTAGTAAAGCTCCACACATAATCATTGGCCATTGCATTGCCCGCAAGATCTTTGGCACCGATGGTAATTGTACCAGTATAAGTAGTGTTGGACAGCAGATTTACCAAAGGACTAAAAGTTGCAGTAGTACCCAAATAAGTTACTAAACCAGTTACACTGGTGGCACCATTTTTTAAAGTAAAGGTGGTGGTGTTAATATTCAGTGGATTCATCACTTTACTAAAAGTGGCGGTAATTTTTTTATTTAATGCTACACCTGTAGCGCCGTTGGTTGGATCAGTGGAAATTACAATTGGCGGCGTGATTGGGCCACTGGTAGTAAAATTCCAGGTATACCTGGTTGCCATAAAATTCCCTGATAAATCTTTAGCAGTAGTAGCAATCATACCTGTATAAGTAGTGCTGGGCAAAAGGTTTACTGTCGGTGAAAAAATAGCGGTTGTACCAGCATAAGTAACTGTTCCTGCTATTGCCGTTCCCCCGATGGTAGTGTTGGTAATAGTAAAGCTGCTCACAGCAGACAAAGAGTCCATTGCTTCACTGAAGGTGGCAGAAATCTTCTTATCCAATGCCACACCGATCGCTGCATTTGCAGGGTCTGTAGAAATGACTGTTGGCGGAATAACGTCAGGAGCACCGGTAGTAAAGCTCCATGTGTAATCTTCGATTATTGCATTACGTGCCATGTCTTTAACCCCGGTGGTTATGGTAGCAGTATACACTGTATTTGCTGTAAGGCTCGTTGCCGGTGTAAAAGTTGCGGTTGTACCGGCATACGTAACTAAACCCGGAATGGATGTAGTCCCCTGCTTTAGCATAAACGTGTTAGTGTTAACAGTTAACGGATTTAGCGGCTCGTTAAAAGTAGCTTCAACTTTTGTGTAAAGACTTACACCAACTGCCTTATCAACAGGATTAGTTGAAATTACCTTGGGGCAAAGTCCGGTTAGGCCTGCTTTTTCATTCACTTTCTTGCAACCTGCAACAGTAGCAACCAACAGTAATAATGTTAGCCATTTGTAATGAAAGAGTGTAGAATAAATTTTACGGGTACGCAGGAAGATACTCTCAGAATTGAAAGATTTCGTTTTCATGATGTGGTTGTAGAGGGTAATTTTTTTTCCGGATTTTTAAGACGGACGATTACATCACAAAACTATGTTAACTTTCATGCTGCATAATTACACAGTTCTGTTTATAACTTACATCATTCACACATTCTCCAGCAAAATGCGTCGGTTATGCTTCTGCTTTTTATAGTAAGATGGAGATAAGCCAGTTACTTTTTTAAATTGATTAGACAAATGTCCAACACTGCTGTAGTGAAGTTTCCACGCAATTTCAGTTAGCGTTAATTCATTGTAGATAATTAATTCCTTTACTCTCTCTATTTTATGCGAGATAATGAATTTCTCAATCGGAATCCCTTCCAGTTCTGAGAAAATATTGGCGAGATAGGTATAATCGTAATGGAGTTGCTTACTCAGGTAATTTGAAAAATTCATGCTGATTTGTTCATCCGAATAATGAACCATATCAATGATAATGTTTTTTATACTTTCCACCAGTATACGCTTCCTGTCGTCCAATACCTCCAGGCCGGAAGCTAATAATGCAACCTTAACCTGCTGATATAGTGATGGCGAAATATTTTCAATAGTTTCTGCTTCACCCAGCTTTACAAAAAAATATTGTATTCCAAGTTTAAGTAACTCTTCTTCCACTATCATCTTGCATCGAATGGAAACCATATTCTTTATGTATATTTTCATGTTTTAGGCTCAATATGTCCCGGCCTTTCTAGATTGCAATAACAGAGAGGGTTAAACATTCAAAAATTGGTTACAACACCATCAACCGGACAACCAGCCGTATTATTCAATTAATGTGCCGCTTGTTTTTTTTGACAGGTGCAATCGTATAACAGGTGAAACCTTAACTCAATGACTGTAAGCGGTAACATCGCTATTTGCTTACTACCATACCATTTAGTTTCACAAAACAAATCGGGTGAGTTGTTAAAATTCCTTCTTAGTTGAATATGGGCTGTGCCTATTTCATTATCTCCCATATCTAATAGTAAATTAAACATTGCGGGATGAGGATTAACTTCCCCAATTAGGTGAAGCCATATTTTAATGGATGGTATAGCCTGCTATTTGTCGCATCCTTTTAAATATTGTAAAATTACCTGAAGTAAGAGATTGGGTATTTGAAAATAAAAGCCGGCATTATGTGGTATACGGATTTTAGTAACAAAGACATTCAAAAAATATTTTAAGTATCCGGGGCTGAAAACATTTGTACTTTGAAATGAAAATACAAATGTATAACAGGCGAAATACCAACTTCGGGATTAAAGCAATTACCTTTTCTTCAATTTTTATTTTGTGGTAACATTGCATATAACAACATGATCCCATTTTCACCTGTGAGGTTTATTAACGTTTTATAACCGGGCATCCCAAACGGTTACCCTTACCAAATCTATACAATAACCCCATGGTATGTGAATGATAGAAATCATCTTTTTGTGGATTTGCACCAAGGCTGAAACCATCCACGTAATCTGTAAATGTGTGTCTGAAATTTGTTTCTGCAGTCAACGATAATTTTGGGGTAAGGTAAAATTCCATACCAAGCCCCATGGGTATTACAAGCGCTGTTCGGGCCGGTGTGCGGCTAATATCCGCAGCAAGGCCATTCGTGATCCCGGTAGCTGTAGCGAAGTAATGCTGATTAAAATTACTATAATCACGGTTTACTTTCAGCAGGCTTACACCAACCCCTCCAAAGGCATAAGGCGAAAACCTTTGCCCCAACTCATTGCTGTTATTTCCGAACATATTCCACACCAGCAATTCAGAAATTTCTGTTACAGGTGTAATGAAACTATAATTACGTTCTTGTCGCCACACGGGGCTGTTATACTTTGCATCGTTGCCATGCAACTTCCCAAAAGCAACATTGGTGCGTAAGAGAAATGAAGGATTTAATATTCTTGAGATATAAAGACTAAAGGTGGGCTTGATGGTTTTGTACGAACCAATATCCGAAGGAGTGAGATCGCCCTGGTATATCATGATACCACCATTTACACCTATTTGCCACTTACTGAAATCTAGTTGAGCCTTTATACAATTGGTACCTGCAATAAATAATAAAGCGATGAAAGCTACTGCCTTGATGGTTTGAGTCATGGTGTGTTTTTTAAGAATTAATAAAAATCCCCATGCAGTCAGCAAAAATTGGTAACAATAAAAGGTAGATATCAACTCATGTTTGCAGAAGAATAAATAAAAGTTGTAGTGGGAAGGTTTATTAAACCGGTAATAATGTTTTATCAACTTAAATATTGCCCGGCTATATCACAAATAAATCACAAAAAGAAGCTTAGCTAATAAATACAAAGCCTGGTATTTTAATAAACGGATTTTTCATACTTTATCAGTATTCGTTTAAAACAGGCAATTACCGGTAAAAAAATACTGCTTTCAATGTCAGTCAGCTCAATACATTTACTGACGATGTTGCATTGCTGACGCCATGTTTTATCATCAGGCATTGCAGGCATAGGCATACGTTTTCGCAGCAGTTCATTATAGGCCATTTGTAATACATGGATAATCTATCGCAGGCTTCAATAAAAAAATTACGTAAAACAAAATTGCAATGCTTACAAAATATAAACTCTTTTTTTGCCGAAAAACCAATTGAGGAAACAGGCACCAGGTATGCAGGTAAAAGCCTAAAATATAAACACTGAAACTTATCAGGTAAAGAGGATTGCCCCGCGAAAAAATTGAATTTGCCTGTGCAGGCTGATTAATAATAAAAATAACCGGCAGGCTAAAAAACATCAATCAGCCGATAGGGTGCAACAAAAGATTATACAATTTTTATTTGTTCATTTCTTTTCACAAAGAAAGTTATAGCTATTAATTACATCAATAACCAGGTATCGGCTTACTAACTATTTGCATAGATCAATAATACAAGACCCATAAAAAAAGAGTGGCCAGAGATAAAAATCTCCGGCCTTGCTTACCTCTGAAACCACAAGAAAAAAGGTTAAAATATTTTTATAAGGATATATTTAATGCTAAAAAAAACAACACACAAATAGAATAAACTATAGGGAAGGGCTTTCATTAAGATTGGAGAAAATTACTTATTGAGCAGGGTGTAAAAATAGCATTTTTCTTTAATAAATATAATTTTTTTTTATAAGAATTTTTAATATTGTCCAATTTCTTTAGAAGCCAGTGAATAAACCTTCGCTTTTTTAAGATTATACCACCATTGCGGAGCTGTTTTCTTCATAAGCGTATCTATCCCTCTCATTCCAAAAAGTTTCCAGGCGCCGTTGAGTTTTCCGCTCCAATCGCTTTGCAAAGCTCTTAGGCTCATTGCAAAGCCGCTTTCAATATATTCCATGTGGTGAAAATAACCCGCGGGCATAAATAAAGTATCACCATGTTCCAGAATTACTTCATACCCCTTCGCCAGCCTGGTTGCGGGAAAACTTTGATAGTCGAAGTTTTCATAATAATGGGTGTAATTAGCCATGCTTAAAACTTCCCAGGGTTTTCGGTACAATTTATACTGCTCTTCAAAAGGAAATAATAATACCCGTTTTTTACCCATGAACTGAGTATGTAAAATATGGCTCATATCAATATCAAAGTGCATGTGCGTAATAGAACCTGCACCTCCAACAAACAGCATAGGGTACTTTTTTATAAATCCATTCATCAGGTGATCCGGCCAGGTAAAATCCTTCACGAGCTCCGGGGCATGCTGAAAAATATTAAAAAGAAAAATCCTTAATTCAAGCGGCCCTTCCTTAACCTGCCTGAGATATTCACTAAATTTCATGTAGTCATCTGCTGTATTAATGGGGGTATAAGCATCGCTTTTTACATTATTGTATACCCCCACCCGCGTTTCTCCTACTTTTTCAATAAAATAATCCCAGTTCCATTTACTATAACCAGGCCATTGCGTTGCAAGACCGGTAATTACCAATGGCTTTTTGATATTATAATAGTTTTTTTTAAAATCGTCAGTTGAAATGTTTTCTATTTTATCAACAGGCTTTAGCTGCATATTTGTTTCTTCTTGAAAGGGCTAAATTACAAATTTAATACTAGTAAATCTGCCTATACACCTTGCCAGTCTTTATTTTAACTTATTGATTGGTTAACATACTGCTGAATAAAAAGTGCATTTTTTGTTTCAGTTGGCTTTAGTGGCCGGGCATACCTAAAATGGAAGACTTTTGAAATTACAATCTTTTTACCCATCAATATGCTGGCGAAAAAGGGATGGCCAATTTCATTTATCCAACCATCTGCATACAAATCCTGGCTGAAATTTAATTCCCCTAGATTGCTGAGGAAAATTACTTACCCGACCGACCTGAGAAAAGAAAAGCTGAAAAACTAATAAGTGTTAGTTTTGTAAAAAACAGGTACAGCCAATGGCTAAAATACTTACCAGTAATAACGGCACGAAAAAAGAAGTGATCATTCAAAAAGCAGCACTGCTATTTAAAGCAAAAGGTTATACAGCAGTTTCTATGAGAGAACTTGCTGAAGCGCTTGGGGTGGAGGCTCCCAGTTTATACAACCATATTGGCTCCAAAGGCGAATTATTACAGGCTATTTGTTTTAAGGTAGGCGATATATTTACAGAACAGATAGAGCGGATTGGAACCAGTTCAGCAACCGTTGTCGCTAAAATTGAAGCAATCATACGTTTTCACATTCAAATGATGCTGGATAAATTTGACGAGGTATATGTTGCCAACCATGAGTGGAAACATTTGCAGGAGCCTTTACTAACCGATTTTTTAACTATCCGGAGGAATTATGAAAAAACGTTGGTAGCCCTTATAGAAACAGGAATTGAAAAAGAGGAAATTAAAAAAAGCAATCCCTACGTTCTTGTATTAACAATATTATCGGCTGTAAGAGGGCTTGAGATTTGGCAAAGAAACAAAAAAAATATCTCCGCTATTGAACTGGAAGATGATATGGTAAACCACCTGTTAACAGGATTAGTAAAATAACAGGTGATCGATCCCCCGTCACAAACCATTCAGGCACACATTCAATAAATCATTCCACTGCTCATCACCTATCAATCATTTTATGGCAGTCCATTTTCACCCGCTTACAGTAAAAAATATTTCAAAAGAAACCTCCGATTGTGTGGTTATTAGTTTTGATATCCCGGAGTCAATAACGGATTTGTTTAAGTTTGAGCATGGACAAAATATTACCTTAAAAAAAAGTATTGATGGGGAGGAAATACGCCGTTCTTATTCAATTTGTTCAGCTCCTTTTGAAAATAGCTTAAGCGTGGCGGTCAAAAAAGTGGAGAAGGGGAAATTTTCAAACTATGCCATTAACAGCATTCAAAAGGGAGACATCATTGAGGTAATGCCACCAACAGGCAGGTTCACTACCGCTTTAAATACAGCAAACCAAAAAAAATACCTTGCATTTGCAGCAGGTAGTGGCATCACTCCCATCGTTTCTATCATGAAGGCAGTTTTAGCTACAGAACCAGCCAGTAGTTTTACGCTTGTATACGGAAATCGTAGCCGGAGCTCCATTATATTCTTTGAAACATTGGAAGGGTTAAAAAATAAATATGTAGACCGGCTCAACATTATCAACATACTTAGCCGGGAAAAAACGGATGCCCCGCTAAATTTTGGAAGAATCAATGAATCAAAACTAGCTGAACTGCAGAAACTGGTTGATTATAAAAGCATGGATGAAACGTTTATATGCGGACCAGAGGAAATGCTTTTTACGGTAAAAACCTTTTTAGAACAACAGGGAGTTGATCAAAAGAAAATACATTTTGAATTATTTACCACACCGGGTAACCAACCCGTTAGTAATAAACAATCATCAACAGCAGCCGACCAGGGAGCAAAAAGTAAGATCACCATTCTGCTAGACGGAAGAAGTTTTGATTTTGAACTGGCATATAACAACGAAAGTATTTTAGATGCCGCACTAAAGCAAGGGGCAGATTTACCCTTTGCCTGTAAAGGTGGCGTATGTGCAACCTGCAGGGCAAGACTAACGGAAGGAGAAGTAAAGATGGATGTGAACTATGCACTGGAAGCAGACGAACTGGCAAAGGGATTTATATTAACCTGCCAGAGTCATCCAATAACGGAAAAAGTGATGATTGA
>JANPIJ010000209.1:0-11112 GCA_031424955.1 Ferruginibacter sp.
TCCATTGAAAGGCTGGTATTGTCCAGCACCACTGCGTCATCCGCCTTGCGCAAAGGACTTACTTCCCTGTGAGAATCAATATAGTCACGCATTTCAAGGTTGTTCTTTACCTCATCAATCGTAATATTAGGGTTCTTTTCAAATAACTCCTTAAACCTTCTCTGCACCCGCACTCCACTATCGGCAGTCATAAATATTTTAACTTCCGCATCCGGAAACACCGTGGTGCCAATATCTCTTCCATCCATCACGATTCCTTTTTCCAGGCCCATTTTCTGCTGCTGTGCAACCGCAAAAGCTCTTACTTCGCGGATAGCAGAAACCTCACTAACTTTTTCGGCAACTATTAAATCCCTGATTAAATATTCTACATTCTCATCATTCAAAAATATTTCCGATTGCTGTGATTTTTCATTGAACTGAAATTCGATGGTGATATTTTTTAAAGCCTCCGCTACTTCATTGGAATCGGTCCAGTCAATATGGTTGCGTAAAAAATATAAGGTTATTGTCCGGTACATGGCTCCACTGTCAATATACACATAGCCTAAATCTTTTGCCAATTGCTTTGCCATTGTACTCTTTCCACATGCTGACCAGCCATCGATGGTGATAATTATCTTTTTCATTCCCGCAAAAGTCAATTAAATAATTCATCTCTCAAAAGAAAAGCGGTATAAAATTTAATGCATAAAAACTGCCTGCCGTCCGTGCTGATGCATAAAAAAAGCCATCCAAATATTGGATGGCCATAATTTTATACAGGCGGGATTAAGCTTTCGAAGCGGCTTCTTCCTTCTTATCTTCCGTATTTAAACTAAACTGAATTTTCTCTTTCTTTTCATCCAGGTCAGCTATCAGGATATCCCCTTCCTTTACCTGCATATTCAATATTTCTTCCGCTAAAGGATCTTCCAGGTATTTCTGGATGGCCCTGTGCAATGGCCTTGCGCCAAACTGCGCATCGTATCCTTTATCCGCGATAAAATCTTTCGCCTGCGAAGTTAATGTCATTGAGAATCCCAGGTTCACCAGGCGCTTCATTACACCCTTCATCAAAATATCAATGATCTCAAATATATTTTCTCTTGTAAGAGAATTGAATATTACTACATCATCAATCCTGTTTAAAAACTCGGGGCTGAATGTACGCTTTAATGCTTTTTCAATTACAGCTTTATTATTCTCATCCGCATTTTGAACCCTCGCGGCAGTGGCAAAACCAACTCCTTCTCCAAAATCTTTTAACTGGCGTGCCCCAATATTGGAGGTCATGATGATCACCGTATTTTTGAAATCGATTTTTCTACCCATTCCATCAGTCAACTGTCCATCATCCAATACCTGCAACAAAATATTATAAATATCCGGGTGAGCTTTTTCTATTTCATCCAGCAATATCACACTGTATGGTTTGCGCCTCACTCTTTCTGTTAATTGTCCACCCTCTTCATAACCCACATACCCGGGAGGTGCCCCTATCAACCTGCTAACAGTAAACTTTTCCATGTACTCACTCATGTCGATGCGAATCAGTGAGTCATCATTATCAAACATGTAGCGGGCCAATGAACGGGCCAGTTCTGTTTTACCCACACCTGTAGGACCTAAGAAAATAAACGTTCCAATTGGTTTCTTGGGGTCTTTTAAGCCTACCCTGTTTCGCTGGATAGCTTTTACCACTTTTGAGATGGCATCCTGCTGACCAACTACTACGTTTTTCAAATCGTCACCCATGCGGCGTAGCTTTTCAGTTTCAGCCTGTACCATCCGTTTAACCGGTATGCCGGTCATCATGCTGATCACTTCCGCAATATCTTCTTCTTCAATTGGAAAGCGTTTGTGTTTACTTTCTTCTTCCCAATCATTTTTAGCCTTTTCCAATTCCTCCTGGAGCCTTTTTTCCGAATCCCTCAGTGAAGCGGCCTCTTCAAAACGCTGACTTTTTACCACCTTGTTTTTTTCTAATTTAATATCTTCAATTTTCTTCTCCAATTCAATCACATCGTCGGGTACATTGATGTTCTTGATATGTTTCCTTGCTCCTACTTCGTCCATTACATCAATTGCCTTATCTGGCAGTAAGCGGTCGGTCATATACCTTTCGCTCAATTTCACACAGGCATCAATCGCCTGGTCGCTATAAATTACGTTGTGGTAATCTTCGTATTTGCTTTTGATATTGGTAAGAATCTGAATGGTTTCTTCAACAGAAGGCTGGTCAACAATTACTTTTTGAAAGCGACGGTCCAATGCCCCATCCTTTTCTATATGCATCCTGTACTCGTCCAGTGTAGATGCACCAATGCATTGTAATTCTCCCCTTGCGAGGGCTGGTTTAAAAATATTACTGGCATCCAAAGAACCGCTTGCACCACCTGCACCAACGATGGTATGAATTTCATCAATAAATAAAATCACATCCCTGTTCTTTTCCAGTTCGTTCATGATGGCCTTCATCCTTTCTTCAAACTGGCCACGATATTTGGTACCGGCAACCAATGCTGCCAAATCCAATGATACCACTCTCTTATCAAATAACACCCTGCTCACTTTACGTTGTACGATGCGTAAGGCAAGGCCTTCCACAATGGCGGTTTTACCCACACCTGGTTCACCTATTAAAATCGGATTGTTCTTTTTTCTCCTGGATAGAATTTGTGATACCCGCTCAATTTCATTTTCCCTGCCTACAATTGGATCGAGGGTTCCGTTTTCGGCTAATCTTGTAATGTCTCTTCCGAAATTATCAAGCACCGGGGTTTTTGTTTTTGGCTGGTTGGCGGCACCACCTCGCTGGGCTTTTTGCTGCTGGCTGTATTGCTTTCTTTCTTCATCAAAGTCATCCTCATTTTCATCAGAAAATTCTGCTGCCGGCGGATTGCTGGTTACAAAGCCTAACTCGTTTTTAAAAATATCGTAGTCCACATCAAACTGGTTTAATATCTGCGTGGCAATATTTTCTTTATTTTTTAAGATTGATAACATCAGGTGCTCACTTTCCACCATCACACTCTTATGAGCCTTGGCTTCCAATACAGTTATCCTGATCACTTTCTCCGCCTGCTTGGTTAAAGGAAGTGAATTGATATTAGCAATGTTTTTACCGGTTTTATCCTTCACGGCTACCTCTATTTCTTTGCGCAATTCATAGAGGTCAACATTAAGTGATTTCAATATTTTAATGGCGGTATTCTCACCATCACGTATCAAACCCAACACTAAATGTTCTGTCCCTATAAAATCGTTTCCTAACCGCAAAGCTTCCTCCCTGCTGTAAGAAATTATTTCTTTTACCTGTGCTGAAAAATTGTTGTCCATTTAATGAATTTTACTTGTACAATAATAACGATTATTTAGTAGAAATAGTTTGGCGATAGGGCGAAATGTGCAAATGTTGAAAAGTTAAAATTCCGAAAGCAAAATATTGCTTTGATTGTTTTTCATCCCTTATTCAAAAATTGCGATGCTGGTTTAAACGCAATTAAATGAATTCTCATTTTTACATTAATTTCAGACAACATAAACCAAAATATAAAAACGCTAAATATTGCTTTACTTTACAAAATAACAAAAACAAATCTTATAACAAAATAATTAACGTTTGGTCATTGATATAACAATAGCTTATGATGTCTAAATACCTAAATCCATAACTTCAGCCAATGAATGTCAAAATAGATACCAAAGAGAAATTCACGGTTATTACGCCCCAGCCTTCTCACCTCACTGCTAATATGACAGAAGAACTAAGTGATTTGTTGCTTCCATACCTGCAAAAAGACATACCGCACATTATCTTGAATATGTCAGCAGTTAGCAGCACAGAAGAAAAGGCGTTTGAAATGATAGCGATCCTTCAGCAAAAATTTTATGAAAACAATTGTTCCCTGGTAATTTGTGCGTTACAAAAAACTGTTGAAGAAGCATTGGATAAGGAGGAATTACTGGAATTATTAAATGTAACACCAACAGAGAGCGAGGCCTGGGATATTTTGCAAATGGAAGAAATTGAGCGGGAATTGCTGGGAGGAAATGAATAATATTTACCTTTCTATTTAAAGTAACCAGGGGTGCAGCATATTTCAATACATACCACTCTAAATAAAACAGATTGTAAACTTTAACCTTATTAATCATCTACCTTGTTAGCATTAACAATATTAGGAAATAATTCTGCCATACCTGCTTTTGGAAGAAGTCCAACTGCGCAGGTACTTCAATCCCAGGAAGAATGCTTTTTAATTGATTGCGGGGAGGGTACGCAAATGCAGATGGTAAAATACAAGATCAGGAGAAGTAAAATCAATCACATTTTCATCTCCCACCTGCATGGAGATCACTATTTTGGTTTAATTGGATTAATAACCAGCATGAGTTTATTAAACCGCACCCAGGACCTGCATATTTACGGACCTGCAGCACTTGGTGAAATTATTGATTTTCAATTAAGGGTCGGGGATACCAAATTGTCGTATACACTGCATTTTCATGCTATCACCAGCGAAGGGCTGATAGTGGATGAAAATAAATTTACAGTTACCAGTTTCCCGGTGCGGCACCGGGTGGAATGCTGGGGATTTTTATTTAAACAAAAAAAGAAACCAAGAAGCATTGATCCGGCCAGGATAAAATCGTATGAAATACCTTCTTCATTTTATGAAAAACTTCAAAAGGGAGAGGATTATATTACCAAAAAAGGAACCATTATTCCAAATGAAGAAGTAACCATTGCGAATAGTCCAATGAAGAGCTATGCGTATTGTGCTGATACCATTTTTGACGAAAGCCTCGCCGAAAAAGTGAAAGGGGTTGACTTATTATATCACGAAACAACTTACCTGAAAGAATCTGCTGATAAGGCTGCCGCCCGTTTTCATTGTACCACTGAGCAGGCAGGCACTGTGGCGCTTAAAGCAAATGCTAAAAAATTACTGATTGGTCATTTCTCATCCAGGTATGAGTTGCTGGATGAATTCCTGGCAGAAACGATGGAAGTTTTTAAGAATACAGACATTGCAATAGAAGGCACCTCCTATATCATTTAATCTTCTTCCACGGTAATGATATTATTAAATCCGCTTGCCAGTACCCACTTATAAAATTCCGGGAACCATTTGCGCCAGGCTTGTTCGTTGTGATTTCCCTCCGGGTCAACCACCGCATAGATTAACGCGATTGAATTCTTACCCAGCGTTTCAGTAACATCATTCATATCATCAATGTACTGCGAACCTTCCTGGCCACCGATGTAAAAAAACAAAGTGCCTTTTAAATTTTTACCATCCGAATGGGTCAGTTCTTTAATCCCTTCAGCCGTCCAGAAAGCAGGAGAAAAAACACCCCCTTTACCAAATACACCGGGGTATTTCAGCATCGCATAGTAAGCAATCAATCCTCCCATAGAACTACCTGCAATGATGGTATTGTCACTACCGGCTAATGTCCGGTAATGTTTATCAATATAGGGTTTCAGACTTTCCACCAAAAAATCCACATACCTGTCCCCCTCCCCCTTTCCAAAATCTTTAAATGTGTAAGGATTGTATTCATTCAATCTTTTAGGACCATTGTCAATGCCTACTATGATACAGGCAGGCCTTCCCTTTTGAATCATGGAATCTACGCATTCATCCACTCCCCATTCACCAAAAGCAGCCGTATATTCATCAAAAATATTCTGGCCATCCTGCATATAAATAACCGGGTAGCGCTTTTTGCTTTTGGCATAGCCGGGTGGTAAATACAGCCAGATTCTCCTGGTTCTTCCCAACTGGGGCATTATAAAAGCGGTATCAATAATTCGTACATGTGGAGATGCCGTATGTTTTTTAGCAACCGTTTCAAAATCATCTTTCCATCCTTCAATTGAAAAAAAGATGACGGTATCTGAAGATAATTTTAGCTGCCGGTTACCGGCATCATTTCCATTAGCCATGCTTTCTACTGATTGCCAGCTTCCCCTGGTGAACTTAAACTGGTATTCGCCGGCCGGGAGGTTATCCAATTCTATAAAGGCAGGCTCATTCAGTTTTGAAATATGGTTGCCATTTTTTGCAGGGGACCAGCCATTAAAGTTACCGGCCACGAAAACCGAATCCTGTGGATGATTGGGCGGTACATTGCCTACCTGGAACCTCACCTTAAACTGTGAAAATGTAAACAGCGAACAGCATAGCAGGATACCGTGCAAAAACAAGGCTTTGTGATTGCGGCACACCAAACTCAGGAGGCATTGATGTTTCAATATTAATTGTTTAGATAAGCTTTCACTTTCTGGTGTACCGGCTCACTTAATGGTGTTACCGGTAAGCGCAGTACATTCTGAATTAATCCGAGTTCATATAAAAATGCTTTTACCCCTGCCGGATTGTTTTCTGTAAATAAAAGATTATAAACCTCCAGCAAGGGATCGTTTAATTTTTTAGCCGTTGTAAAATCATGCTTCAGGCCTGCCCTTACCATATTTGAAAAATCTTTGGGGAAACAATTCGCTGCAACACTAATCACTCCATCTATACCACAGGCGAGTTCAGGCAATACCAGGTCATCATCTCCGCTTACTACCAAAAATTCGTCCGGCCTCTCTTTTAAAATCTGTATACATTGGCTGATATTATTGCCAGCCTCCTTAATACCGCCAATATTCGCAACTTCCCGGGCCAAACGGATGGTGGTGGCAGCGTCAATATTCCGACCGGTCCTTCCCGGAACATTATAGACAATGATGGGTTTTGGAGAAGCTTCAGCAATGGCTTTATAATGCAGGAAGATACCCTCCTGCGAAGGTTTGTTGTAATATGGACAAGCGCTTAGCACCGCCGCCGCTTTTTCAAGCGGATAACTTTTAACATTATTCACCACTTCTTTTGTATCATTTCCACCTATGCCAACTACCACCGGTACCCGGTTATTTATTTTTTCGAATGTAAAATTGATGATATCAATTTTTTCCTGTTTATCCAGTGTGGGGGTTTCGCCGGTAGTGCCCAGCGTTACAACATATTCTACCCCGTTTTCAATAATAAAATCGATCAGTTTACCCAATGCGTCAAAGTCGACTGATTCATTCCCGTTAAATGGTGTAATAATTGCAACACCTGTTCCTCTTAATTGCTCACGTAAATTCATGCTTGTATTTTTTGGTGAAGTTATAATTATGCAACGAAATGAGAAAACAAAAAAACGATTGCTTTGACGAGGCTGTTTCACCCTTGATATTTGAAATTGTACTTAGCAAAGAAATCAAATAAATAAACTGACCAGGAATGGATAATTTTCACAATAAATCATTGCTATTTTATTTTTTTATAAATACATTTGAACATGCTTTTATTTACTCATTTTTTAAAATTGTACAATGAAAAATTCAACTAAAATATTGGCTGCTGCTGCCATAGGAGTAGTTGCAGGTGGCGTATTGGGATTGTTATTTGCACCCGACAAAGGAGATGAAACCAGGAAAAAAATTGCCAAACAGAGCGATAAAATGTTAAAGACCATTAAGGCCGGGTTTGGAAAAGAAAAAATGGCGAGAATGAAAGAGAAACTGGAAAACAAGCTTCAAAAATTAAATTCAAAAATGGACGAATATTCAAAAGAAGAACCAACACATGCCTAAAAATTAACGAATGCCAGCGCAGGAATTTAATAAAGCAGAAGAACTGATCAGTCAGTTGAAAAATTACATCAATACGGAAATTGAACTGGCCAAATTAACTTTTGCCGAAAAGGTTTCGAAGATATTTTCGCAATTCATTGCAGTATTATTAGTGGGGGTGATATTCTTATTCTTTATTATTTTCTTTAGTGTAGCGCTGGGGTACCTATTGGGTCAATGGCTTGGGCAAATGTGGATAGGCTTTTTATTAGTAGCAGGACTGTATTTGCTTATTGGAATAATTACATGGTTGTTAAGGGAAAAATTAATTCGCATCCCTATTATGAATGCCATTATCCGCCAGTTATTCAGTAAGGAATACCTGGATAAGAAATAACCGGGCAATATGTATGTTACTGAAAGCACAGAAAGTAAGTTTTATTACATGTTATCCCATCCAATTTGCATGTATCCCGGTTGCGTATGTAACCCGCAATAACGTTATTGCGTAAAGCCAACCCTTACGTCAGCGAAAAGGATAAAATGACCGGCAACTGTTGTTCAATGGGATCAGCCTTTTTGAGTATAGGAAAACGCCGGGCTAAAGTTTGGATTCAACACTTTTGAATGCGCCAGGTATTTCATATCCTGGCTAAAAATAAAGAGGCAGGTGCCATTCTTTATTTTATCTATGATAGATTTATGTAAACGCTGCGGAATTGCCGGGCATCCCCAGCTTCGGCCAATATAGCCTTGTGAACGAATTAACCTTTCATCTACATATTCCGCACCATGTATTACAATATCACGCCTGTTGGCATTATCGTTGATTCCCTCTTCGATGCCCTGTAACCTCAATGAATAACCATGCCCACCCATATACGTACCCATCGTTTCATAAAAGCCAAGACTGCTTTTATTACTCTCCGGTGTATTTGAAAACTGGTTGGCAAATTCTTTCCCCGATTTGGCCCCGTGGGCTACATAAGTATTAAACAATACTTTGTAATTTTTCAAATCAATTATAAATAATCTTTTTTGAGAAGATGGCTTGCTAAAATCAACAATAGATATAATTTGCTCATTTCCTAAAGTACCCATCTCCTTCATGAAATTGAACCCCTTCATTGCATAGTCAAAAACCTGCCTGCCGAGGCCCATTGAACCTAATCGGAGCGAATCATATATACTAACCTTAAATCCGGAATCTGCTGAAGGCTTTAACAAACTGGTATCCGTAACCGTAATTGGATGTGTGCCGGGTTTGTCAAAAAGAAGCTTCCCCAATGGTTTTATTTTTGCAAAAACAAAAGGTACATGCAATATAAAAATGAATACAGATGAGAAAAAGAAATAGAATTTTTTGAAACCAAATTTTTTCATGAGAATTTATTGGGATATTGATTAAAAAAATATTTGGAATTGCAAAAGTCGGTTAAAAACGCTGACTGAAATGTTAAAATTTGGCATACATGAATATCAACATCACTGCCATTGTATTAAGTTAGTATTCATTCCCCTCACTTAAAAGCAATGCAAACAGGAGGGATAAAGTCATTCTTAATCCAGCCTGGCAGCGCTCCGTGAATTAAAAATCTCCGTTTTTTTTAACAAAACATGTTGTAATCCTGCTATCGCGGACACGCTACCTTACCACCATCACTGTTCCCTTATAATTAAACTCCTGTCCATCTTTGCAAATAATATCTAATATATAAACAAATGCCGCCGTATTTGCCACCGGCACACCATTCACGAAACCATCCCAACCATAGGAAGGGTCATTAACAGGTACATTTTGCTTTTCAAAAACCTTCTTTCCCCAGCGATCAAAAATCATTATTCTTTTTACACTGGCAAGGCCAAATCCCTTCACATAAAAACGATCATTCAAACCATCATTGTTAGGTGTAAAAGCTTTGGGGATATACAACTGGCCCTTACCACAAAAGACAAATATGCTTATCTCATCAGTGGCAGTACATTTGTAAATGGTTTGCACGGTAACCCCATAGGTGATATCATTATCCGCTATAAATGTTGGATTGGGACAGCTTACACAATTAAGGCCGGTTGCCGGGCTCCATAGATATTTATTCACCTCACTGCTGTTTACCTGTGCCGCCAGTTGCACTGTGGCACCGGCCGTAACCCGTTGATCCACCCCTGCATTTACAAGCGGAGGATTTCCTACGGCAATGTTAACACTACCGGTATCATTTTTACAAACATTACCGCTATATGCAATTACCCGGTAACTGGTAGAAACCGAAGGCGAAGCGAATGGATTTGCAATGGCGGGATCACTTAAACCGGTTGCAGGACTCCATAGATAAGCTGCCGCAGTTGCATTGGCTTGCAACTGCACCCTGCTTCCGTTGCAAAGCGTATCATTTTTACTTACCGTAAGGTTTACGGGAATATCAACCTTCAGGGCAACCGTGTCTTTTTGTATGCAGCCGTATTGATTGGTAACGGTAACATAATAATTAGTGGAAACCACAGGTGTTGCCAATGGTGACGCTGTATTAGCATTTTGCAAAGTACCTGAAGCAGCCCATTGATAAGAAACGCCATCAAAACTCCGCAGTAAAACACTTGCGCCCCGGCAAATGGTAGTATCAGGTCCGGCATTGGGCACCGGTAGCGGGTGAATCACCACCTGCTTTGTCGCGGTAACATTGCATCCATACCTGGTTTGAAGATTTAATTCAACGGTATAGTTTCCGGCGTTAATGAAGTTATAAGCCATGCTATCCACATTACTGGTGGCAGCATTATTTACTTTCCATGAGTAGGCTGATACTACATCCTGTGTAACAACAGAGGCCCGGTATACCAACCTGTTTTGCATACACTTTTCGATATCACCCGTGATTGAAACAGTAGTCGCAGGATATATGATCACCTTAATTGCCGAAACAAAGGTTGCAGCGCAACCGTTAGCGGAAGTGGCTTTAAGTGTTACCGTGTATGTTCCGGGTGCCCTGTAATAATGTGCCTGATTGATGCCTGTTGAATTTTGTCCGTCCCCAAAATCCCATTGGTAGGTCATATTACCAAATCTCGAGGAGGATAAATTATTAAATCTTACTGTGCCCGTATCGCCGCAAATATTTGGATTAATAATATCAAAATCTGCGCCTACCGAATCTATGGTCACCTGGCGGGTACTGTCATCAGTGCATCCTTTATCAGTAGTAACTTTTAACACCAACGAATAAGTGCCGGCTGTTGAAAAATTATAATTTAATACCGGTGTATTTCCTGCCGGATTTCCGTTCACCGTCCATGCATAACCTATAATAGCATTTACAGCCGTTGAATTGCTGGTGTAAGTTTGTATTCCGGGAGCACAGTGGATATTACTTCCGGTGAAGGAAGCAACCGGGTCTTTATAAATTTCAATTGCCTTCGGCAGAATGATTGTATCGGTGCATCCATGTACGGAGGTTGCCACCAGTTTTACATCGTATATCCCTGCCTGTTGATAGACATGTGAAGGGTTTTGC
>JANPIJ010000210.1:0-28006 GCA_031424955.1 Ferruginibacter sp.
TTCTTGCTTTAGTTTCAATTTGTCACACTCAAAAGCAAATGATACAATTCTGTAAAAAATCATTTTATGTACTGATAAGAGTCATGGTGTAATCATATTACAGTCATGGAAAGGGCAGCGCATGAGGCCGAATTTTACATCCGGAAAAACTAAGACTCTAAAAATTATTTACATGAAACATCTTGTTATACTTGGAGCCGGCACCGCCGGTACGATGATGGCCAATCATTTGAACCATCATTTAAAAAATCCCGACTGGCAAATCAGCATCATTGATGAACGGGAGGAACATCATTACCAGCCGGGTTATCTTTTCCTGCCATTTGATATTTATTCACCGGAAGATATTATAAAAACCATTGAAGAGTTTATACCCAACAATGTAAAACTGATCAAACAGCGGATTGATAAAATCCTTCCAAAAGAAAATAAAATTCAATTAACAGGTGGCGACGACCTACTGTACGATGTATTGATCATTGCTACTGGCGCCAAAATTGCTCCTGAAGAAACAGAAGGGATGAAAGGATCCGAATGGCAAAAATCTGTTTTTGATTTTTACACTTTTGAAGGTTCACTGGCGCTGCGAAATAAATTAAGGGAATGGCCCGGTGGTAAACTGGTGATACATATAACCGAGATGCCTATCAAGTGCCCGGTGGCTCCATTGGAATTTGCATTCCTGGCAGATTCATTTTTTAAGCATAAGCACATGCGGGATAAAGTAGAGATCACTTATGTAACGCCATTAAGCGGGGCATTCACCAAACCAAAAGCCACCGAAGCGCTGGAGCATTTGCTGGATGAAAAAAATATTCGCATTGAAAGTGATTTTGCCATTGAACGGGTTGACAATGAAAAGAAAGAAATGGTGGATTATGGAGGCAAAACTGTACCCTTCGATTTACTGGTAACCATACCCACCAATAAAGGGGACGACCTCATGGAAAGATCCGGAATGGGTGATGATCTGAATTATGTACCTACTCACAAAGCCACCCTTCAATCAAGGGACTACACCAACATTTTTGTATTAGGTGATGCCAGTAACATACCGGCTTCCAAAGCAGGCTCGGTGGCTCACTTTGAGGCAGAGATATTAACGGACAACATATTGCTTTACCTAAAAGGCGAACCATTAAAAGAGGAGTTCGACGGCCATGCCAACTGTTTCATCGAAACCGGAAACGGCAAAGCATTGCTGATCGACTTTAATTATACGCATGAACCGGTGGAAGGCAGTTTCCCGTTTGCGGGTATCGGCCCGCTGCGGTTGCTGAAAGAAAGCAGGATGAATCACATGGGTAAGCTGGCCTTCCGGTGGATCTACTGGAATGTACTATTGAAAGGCACACATATACCTTTTGTTTCTGCAACAATGTCGGAAAGCGGAAAGGTTTACAATTAAATTATTAATCATTAAAATAACGATCATGGAAAACACAATAGCCGGTAAAACAATTACCGTAAACGAAGAAGGCTACTTAACTGAATTTAGCCAATGGGATGAAAAAGTTGGCGAAGCCATCGCCGCAGAAGCCAACATTACTTTAACCCCCAGGCACTGGGAAGTATTAAAGTATTTACAGGATGAAAATAAGAACCAGGTAGCGCTCAGCATCAGGCGGATTGGTAAAAGCGGCGTGGTGGATATCAAAGAATTCTACCAGCTATTTCCCATGGCGCCACTTAAAACCGCCACCAAAATTGCAGGTATACCCAAACCCGCCAGTTGTATTTAATAAAATTAAACTTGTCAGCAATGAATGAAAATAACGGAGTGATTAAAAAGATGATGATCATCTTGTCAAAGGGCACATTGGAAAATGTGTACGCTGCTTTTGTATTGGCCAACGGAGCCCGTATGGAAGGTATTGAAGCAGAAATGTTTTTTACTTTTTTTGGACTGGAAGCGGTTCATAAAAAGAAACTGGAACACCTGCATGTAGCAACAGTAGGTAACCCGGCCATGCATATACCTACGATGCTGGGCGGTTTGCCAGGCATGGAAGCATTTGCGACTTCGATGATGAAGAAAGAAATGGAGAAAATAGACATGCCTGAAATACCCGAGTTTTTAGACATACTATCCGCCTCCGGAGTAAAGCTATGGGCCTGCAGGCTGGCAATGGATATGTTTCATTACAAGAAGGAAGATATGTATGAAGGATTAGACGATGTAATTACCGTGGGAGATTTTTATAAGAAGAGTGCAGGCGAAGGAGTACACATGTTGTTTGTATAACCGTCCAATCGAAGTAAGTTGATTCCTCTTTTTGAAAAGGTGAATTTTTTAAAATGCCCTGGTCCTGTTGTAATAAAAAGCGATGCTGTGATGTAAGTCTGCGTTTTAGGAAATGTAGCCCATGTAGCAAATGATTCTCGTGAAAATAAATAAATTTCAATTCAATAAAAAAACAGTCTGCAGACACTGCAGATTTTAAAAATCACGATTATGAAAAAGTTTTTAGTTACGGCAGGATTGGGCGTATTGCCTTTTTTTCTATTGGCACAGGCAGGCCATATCATGCAGGGTATCGGTGCAACCAATATATCCATGGGTGGCGCCGCTACGGCGCAGCCACTGGATATTGCCGGAGCCTTGCAATGGAACCCGGCAGCTATATCAGCATTTGACAAAAAGATATGGTCCGTTAATGCCGGGGCGTTCTTTTCCTCACCGGTTTTATCCTCTACTGTACCCACTGCTGAAGGTCCGTACACTGGCGTTACAAAAGATGCAAGGGGCCTTTCCATCATGCCGGCGCTGGCAATGGTATGGGGTAAAAAAAACAGTAAACATACATTTGGTATGTCTGCTTTTGGTATCAGCGGCTTTGGGGTAACTTTCCCGGAAAACAACACCAACCCAATTAATATGCCCCAGAGCGCAGGCGGGTTTGGACGCATCCAGTCAGATTACCAGCTGATGCAGGTAGGCGTTACGTATTCCTACAAAATTACGGACCAGTTATCCATCGGCCTGGCGCCCACTTTTAATTATTCATCACTAAAGCTGGCTCCTAACCCACTTGCCTCACCCAGCCAAACGCTGGGATACCCGGTAAGTGACAGAGGCACTGCATTCGGTTTCGGCGGCCAGTTTGGAATATTTTACAATTCAGGAAAGGGAATAAAATTGGGAGCCTCTTATAAAACACCCCAGGAGTTCGGCAGTTTTGATTTCAAAAACAACTACCTCGATGGCAGCAGCGCACCCAATGTAACATTTAAAATGAACTACCCTGCTATCCTGTCAGCAGGAATCGGGTATTCAAAAAACAACATTGACCTGGCAGTAGATTACCGGTTTGTTGACTACGAAAATACGGAAGGCTTTAAAGCAAAAGGCTGGACCAATACAGCTTCTGTAGCTGGTTTTGGCTGGAAGAATATTTCCATTATCTCAGCAGGTATCCAGTATAAGGGCATCACAAAATTGCCTGTCAGGGCAGGCTATACCTATAGCTCTAACCCGATCAACAGTGAGCTCGCTTTTTTCTCTACCCCGGCAACTGCGATCATTAAAAATGCCTTTCAGTTTGGTATCGGATATGAAATTAATAACCGGCTAACGTTGAACACGGCATATCACCATGGAACCAGTGGCGGCACTACCAGCGGCCCCCTGTTAAACCCGATGATGATCACTTCATCCAATCCTTATGGTGCAATACCCAACAGTAAGGTATCTTATAAAATGACTACCGACCTGGTGATGGTTGGAATAAATTATTCATTGTGATTTAAGAATAGGTTTTGGGTAAATGCCGGTATAATACCGGCATTTTTATGCACCGGTTATATATAGTTGAAGCAGGTATCTGCCTTTTAAAAGCGATCAATAGCTTTATGTTAATCCCCGTTAATTATAATTTAAGCAGCGCAGGTTGCTTTTTTCATTTGTAACCTTTGTTACAATAAAGCCTTCCGGCATCAGTTACTTTTGCACTATCAATTAAAACAATGGCAACTGATTCGAAATCCAAAGACGACTTACAATACGAAAAGTGCAGAATCGTTGATAAAAACAGGCTTGTTGATACAAAAGATACCACACCGGCAGTAACGCAAAAGGAAGAAGAGCAATTGGAAAGAGCCGAAATATTAATGGTACTGAATTTCCTCCAATGCATGGAGCAAACAGGAAAATCATTTTGACAAGTGAACGCATTGCTGGAAGCATGGCTTAAAAAATTAAAATAAATTGTATGAAAAAACAGATATTGGGTAATTGGAATTTTATGCGGTTTTTCAGGCTGGCCCTGGGCATTGGCATCATTGTGCAGTCTGCCATTGCCAGGGACTGGACCATGTTGGTGGTAGGATTGTTATTTACCGCTATGCCGGTATTTAATATTGGATGCTGCGGCACCGGCGGATGCGCTACGCCTGTTAAAAAAAATACACAACCCATAAAAGATATTTCTTATGAAGAAGTGGTTTAACAATAACAAACTATACCTGGCCGGTGCCATCATTGGCGCCATTGCCGGTTACCTGTACTGGCAACAGGTAGGCTGCTCAAGCGGCACCTGTATGATTACCTCAAAGCCAATCAACAGTACCTTGTATGGAGCACTGATGGGGGCTTTATTACTGGGTATGTTTAAAAAAGAAAACAGGAAACAAGTATTAAAAGACGAAGACAAAAAGGTACAATCATGACATTTAACGAAATCATACAATCAGACAAACCGGTATTGGTGGACTTTTCTGCTGAATGGTGTGGCCCTTGTAAAATGATGGCCCCTATTCTAAAAGATGTAAAACACGAAATGGGTGATGCAGCTACTATTATAAAAGTAGATGTTGATAAAAATCCCCAGGCTGCCGGCGAATACCAAATCCAGGGGGTGCCCACTTTGATTCTATTTAAAAATGGCAAACCATTGTGGAGGCAAAGCGGGGTAGTTCCAAAAGCCAGTTTAGTAGGAGTAATAAAAAAACATTCATTATAAAAAACAACAGCATGAATATGATTCAACAATTATTTGGAGGAGGTACACCAATCAATTTGAAAGCCATTATTGACGAAGGCGCATTGTTGGTAGATGTTAGAACCGCGGGAGAATTCGCTGAAGGACATGTAAAAGGATCGGTCAATATTCCGTTAACTACCGTACAGGCCAAGTTGGAGAAATTTAAAAACAGGAAAAACATCGTGGTGTTTTGTCGAAGTGGCGCCCGGAGCAGCCAGGCAAAAGCGATCCTGGAACAAAATGGAATTAACAATGTGGTAAATGGGGGCACCTGGATGGATGTAAAACAGTATGTAAATTAGTTTTAGTGAATTATGGTGAATGGTGAATAGATACCGATGAATGCAGAGGGTTTATATTTTTCCCATACGCCATTGACCATACACCACCGGCTATCCACACTTAATTTAACAATAGTGATTTTTATACATGAAGTATTTTATTGATGCCATGCATTCAATACAATACTTTTTTTATTCCCTCCATTTATGGGTTGCTTGATTTCTTAACTAACCGCCGTCGGGGCTTATAGCCGCCGACGGTTTTTTGTAGAGTGGCCTTCGAAATGTATGCCGACCTGTAACCTTTGGTATCTTCCCCAAACCCCGCCGGCGGCTGTAACCCCCGGCCGCGGTTAATGACAGTACAATTAAAAGTAGCATAACAGCCCATCGTTACTCACCATATCTTCAACAGGTAGCCGAAAAGTATCGGGAAATTTTTATCCTTTTTTTGCGCTTCCAAATAAATCTCAGATTTAATAAAGGCCTTTGATTAATGTAAGTTACAAATGTTACCAAACACCCATTTTGTGGATGGTAGTTTTGCTTTAAATTAAAAAAGGAATGAACAGACAATACCATTTTATTTCGATGGCGCTTATAACAATCACGTTATGGATTGCGGGTATACCAGGTGCTGCAGCGCAGGACAGCACAAAAGTTTTAAACCAGGATGAAGCCATCACTGCAACGCTTAACAACAACAAATCCATTCAGCTGACTAAACTGGATGAAAGTATTGCAGCAGCTAATTACAAACAAACAGAAGCTATTTATTTGCCCCAGCTTGGTTTTTCTTACACCGCATTTACCACCAATAATCCGCTGAATGCATTCGGGTTTAAGCTACAGCAAAAATCCATCACACAGAATGATTTTAACCCGGTGCTTTTAAATAACCCGGGCGGCACACCTGATTTTACAACAAAGCTTGAGCTACAACAACCATTGATCAATATGGATCTGCTGTATAAAAGAAAAGCGGCCGCAAAACAAACAGAACTGTATCAATACAAAACACAGCGAACGAAGGAGTACTTAACTTTTGAAGTGCAGAAAGCTTACCTGCAATTGCAACTCGCTTATGATGCCCTAAAAGTATTGGAGGAAGCATTGAAAACAACCCAATCAGTTTACACCTTTACGGATAATCATTTTAAGCAGGGATTAATTCAAAAGTCGGACCTGCTAAACGCACAGGTACAGGTAACGACCGTGGAAACGAATATAGCAAAAGCGAAAAGCAATATCCGCAATGCATCCGATTACCTGGGTTTATTAATGGGGCAACCCGATGGAGTTATTTATACACCCGGTCAAACTGGCCAAACAGGCTTTTCAACAATTGAATCAACCACAAAAATCAATACCTCCAGGGCAGATTTCCTGGCCATGCAAAAAGCCATTGAAGCGTCCGACCTCATGATCATCTCCAACAAAAAAAGCTGGCTGCCAAAGCTCAATGCATTTGGAAGCTACCAGCTCAATGATAGCCGGATGCTGGGTTTTGGCGCCAATGCGTATATGGCCGGCGTACAACTTAGCTGGAATATCTTTAAGGGCAACAGCACTAAAAATACCATTGCCACACAAACACTGGAGCGTAATAAACTGGCAGCACAATTAACACAACAAAAAGACCAAAGCCAGCTGGAACTAAATAAGGCTTACCGTGACCTGGCAGATGCACAGTTTGATATTCAACAACAAAAAAGCTCCATCAACCAGGCGACAGAAGCATTGCAGATTTTGCAAAACCGGTACAACCAGGGATTGATCAATACAACCGATGTATTGATGGCCACCACGCAATTATCCCAACAAAAATTTGCATTGGCACAGGCGGTATTTAATTCAAATGTAACAAGGGCTTATTTACAATTATTAACAGCAACGGGTCAATAAAAAGTTCCATCCCGGTGAGTCACCCCCAAGGGGTGGCCCACCGGGATGAAACAGCACCATCAAAAAAAATAAACATTCTTAAAATAATATGAAGATGACTATCAATACAAAAAAAGCACTGCAACTATTTACGGCAATGGGATTGCTGGTTTTAAGTTCCTGTTCTTCCAACGAGAAAAAGGATACTACCGCAAATACAGATAAACCCATAACGGTAACAATATCCACACCATCAGGTGATGTGCAACAGGGTATAAATGTAAGCGGGCAAATAGAAGCTTCGCAAACTGCCAACATCAGCAGTAGGGTGATGGGGTATATTACCATGTTGAAAGTAAAGATAGGCGATCATGTAAGCAAGGGACAGTTGCTGGCTACCATCAGCAACCAGGACATGCTGGCCAAAAGAGCGCAGGCTGATGCTATGATTGCGGAAGCACAGGCTGCAGTAAGCAGTGCACAAAAAGATTACGACCGGTTTACAGCTTTATACAAACAGCAAAGCGCTACTGCAAAAGAGTTAGATAATGTAACACTGCAATACAGTGCCGCCAAAGCGAGGATGGAAGGTGCCAGGCAAATGCGCAATGAAGTAAATGCCATGCTCGGTTATACCAGCTTAACTGCACCATTCTCCGGAATCGTTATTCAAAAACTGGCAGATGCAGGAAGTATAGCGAGCCCTGGAATGCCGATATTAACCATTGAACAAAGCGGCAGTTACCAAGTGAGTGCAGTAGTTCCGGAAAATTCGATCAACCAAATTCAACCCGGTACCGAAGCCGTTGTTACCATTAAAGCCCTTGATAAAACGATCAAAGGAACGGTTACGCAGATCAATCAATCCTCGCAATTTACCGGCGGACAATACATCATTAAAGTAAGTATTCCTGATAATGAAAAGAAAGGTTTGTATGCTGGTATGTATGCCAATGTAGTGATAGCAACCAAACAGACGGTTGTGGTGAAAGAAACTACCAACTCAGTACTGGTGCCCCTTTCAAGCATTGAACATAAAGACCAGTTAACCGGATTGTACACCATCAGCAGCAACAACACCGCATTGCTGCGTTGGGTAAGATTGGGTAAAACCTATGGCGATAAAGTGGAAGTGCTGACGGGTTTGGAAAAGAATGAAGCCTTTATAGTAAGTGCTGATGGGAAGCTTTATAATGGAATTCCGGTGAGCATCAGCAGGTAACCCCTGCCGCTAAAGGAAGACCCCTGTCGCCGAAGGAAGCCCCCCTGCCCCCCGAAGGGGGGTTCTTAGACCTCAATAAATGAAGCTGTTTTTTTATTCTTTAACGGGAATGGCTTTTTTTATTTGGTGGCAAAAGTTCATTAACGTTATGCCGTACCAGTGAGTGACACAACGATGTTGACCATGGATATTATGCCGGGGAAATAAATAAATTATCACCCTAAAAAAATACTCTAACAATTCAAATACTCTTTAAACCCCTCCTTCGGAGGGGCTTGGGGAGGCCAAATATTACACAAATGAAAAATGGATTTTCAGGAAATATTGCGAAAGCTTTTTTGCAATCGAAATTAACCATACTGTTGATGATCGCCTTTTTACTGATCGGCGCCTACAGTACTTTCTTAATACCACGGGAAGAAGAACCACAGATAAAAGTGCCGATGGCCGATATCTTTATCGGCTATCCCGGCGCTGAGCCAAAGGATGTAGAAACCAAGGTGGCTGCACCTATGGAGAAAATGATCTCCAACGTGAAAGGGGTGGAATATGTTTACTCTACTTCCATGAAGGGACAGGCAATGCTGATCGTACAGTTTTATGTGGGTGAAGATGTAGAACGTTCGCTTGTCAAATTGTACAGTGAGTTAATGAAGAACATGGACAAGATGCCTCAGGGTGTTACGCTTCCGCTGATAAAAACAAGAGCGATAGATGATGTGCCGGTGCTGGGCCTAACCTTATGGAGCGAAAAATATGATGATTACCGCCTGAAGCAAATAGGACAGGCACTAACCAATGAGGTAAAGAAAATTACCGATGTGTCCGATATCAATATTTTAGGTGGCCGTAGCCGTGAGGTAAAAATATTGCTGGATAAAAATAAGATGGCGGAAAACAAAGTAGATTTTTTATCTATCAGCAAACAAATACAGGGCAGCAATATGCAGATGCCTGCCGGTAACCTGCTGCAAAACGACACCGCTTTTTCTGTGGAAACCGGGAATTTTTTGAGCACGTCGGATGATGTTGCCAACCTGGTAGTGGGCATCAACCAGCAACAGCCGGTTTACCTGAAACAGGTTGCCCGGGTGGAAGACGGACCCGAAACATCCAACCAATATGTTTTGTTTGGATATGGCCAGGCAGATACGTCGAAAGCCAATGCATTCAAATCCAATTACCCGGCTATCACTTTATCGGTTGCCAAGAAAAAGGGTGCGGATGCGATGAAATTATCTGAACAGATCATCAATAAAGTAGAGCATCTTAAAAAGGATCTGTTGCCCGATGATGTACAATTAACGGTGAGCAGGAATTATGGCAAAACCGCTTCGGATAAAGTAGCTGAATTGTTGTTCCATTTATTCATTTCTATTTTGGTAGTTACCGCATTTGTAATGCTGGCAATGGGCTGGCGTGGCGGACTGGTAGTGTTTTTATCGGTACCGGTTACGTTTGCGCTTACCCTCTTTAGTTATTACTTCATGGATTATACGCTCAACCGTATCACTTTATTTGCGCTGGTATTTATTACCGGTATCGTGGTGGATGATTCCATCATTATTGCGGAAAATATGCACCGGCATTTCAAGGTGAAAAAGTTGCCGCCTTTGCAGGCTGCCATCTATGCCATTAATGAAGTGGGCAACCCAACCATACTGGCAACATTTACTGTGGTTGCGGCTGTATTGCCCATGGCTTTTGTATCGGGTATGATGGGGCCCTATATGAGCCCGATGCCGATTGGCGCCTCTATTGCGATGATGCTTTCCCTGATTGTTGCACTAACACTTACCCCCTACCTGGGTTATATTTTCCTTCGTGAAAAAGAAAAGAAAGGGATACACCATGAAGAGAGTAAACCTGCGAGACTGGAAGATAGCCGCATTTATAAAATCTACAAGGCTTCCATTAATCCATTATTGGAATCAAGATGGAAACGCTGGACTTTTATCCTAAGCATTGTGGTAATACTCCTGGGTTCAATGATGCTGTTCTATACCAAATCAGTAGCACTGAAAATGCTGCCTTTTGATAACAAGAATGAGTTCCAGGTGGTGATTGATATGCCGGAAGGAACCACGCTGGAAAAAACACAGGCGGTTGCAAAAGACATTGCAGCGTATGTTTCCAGGCAACCACTGGTAGAAAATTACCAGGCCTATATTGGCACTTCAGCCCCCATTAGCTTTAATGGTTTGGTAAGGCACTATGATTTGAGACGTGGCGACAATGTTGCTGATATACAGGTGAACCTGGTTGATAAGGAACACCGGAGTATACAGAGCCATGACATTGCCAAACAAATGCGTTCGCCCATACAGGTGATTGCAAAAAAATACAATGCCAATGTGAAGATAGTGGAAGTACCACCGGGACCACCGGTATTGTCAACCCTGGTTGCGGAGATCTATGGCCCTGATTACAACGAGCAGATAAAAATTGCGCAACAGGTAAAGAACCTGTTTAACAAAACCGCCGACGTGGTAGATGCAGACTGGATGGTGGAAGCGGATCAGCCCGAATTTCATATACAGGTAGATAAGGAAAAGGCGATGCGTTATGGCGTAGCCACTGCACAGGTAACGGCAACGGTGAACGCTGCACTTTCCGGTATGCAGGCTGGTAATGTGTACCAACCAACGTCCTATAATCAAACTGCTATCAAACTGCAATTGACGGATGCCGATAAAGCAAATATGGATGACATACTGGATTTAAAAATCGTAGGAATGCAGGGCAATGCCGTTCCGATAAGGGATGTGGTAACAGTGACCCGGCAAATAAAACAGAAAAGCATTTACCGTAAAAATCAAAAAGAAGTGGTGTATGTGCTGGCAGACATGTCGGGTGACCTGGAAAGTCCTTCTTATGCGATCGCCGATATTTCGGATAGTTTAAAAAACATCACGATCCCCAAAGGATATACTTTAAATGAAGAATATACCCACCAGCCCGAACTGGAGGATAACTATACCCTGAAATGGGATGGCGAATGGCAGATCACCTATGAGGTTTTCAGGGACCTGGGAATTGCATTTGCCGTAGTTATTTTACTGATTTATATATTGATTGTGGGTTGGTTCCAAAACTTTACGGTGCCACTGGTAATGCTGGCTGCCATACCATTATCGCTGGTAGGCATTGTGCTGGGACACTGGATGCTGGGCGCCTATTTTACCGCTACTTCCATGATCGGATTTATAGCGCTGGCGGGTGTGATGGTGCGAAACTCGGTATTGCTGATTGACTTTATTAATATCCGGTTGAGAGAAGACATCCCGTTAAAGCAGGCCATCATAGAAGCTGGTGCAGTGCGAACTACGCCCATTTTATTAACTGCAGGTGCAGTAGCATTGGGCGCCATCATCATATTATTTGACCCGATTTTCCAGGGCCTTGCTATCTCGTTAATGGGCGGAACAATCACTTCCACCTTCCTTACTTTGCTGGTAGTGCCTTTACTGTATTTTAAAATGATGCGCAAAAAATCTTTAAAAAAATAATTTAAATTCTCACTCATGAAATTTTTTATAGTAACCAGTTTGAAAGAATACCAGGACGATGTTTGTAAAATATTTAAAGCTGCAAACATCGGCGTATTCAGCGCCACAGATGTAATTGGATTTAATGAGAATCATACCCCCAATTTATTGGCCGACTGGTTTGCAAGCGGGGAAGAAAAATTTGATTCGATGTTTATATTCAGTTTCACAACTGATGAAAATGCAGAACTGGCCATGGAACTGATCAAAAAATACAATATCGAAAATGTATCCGGCTTTCCCGTAAGGGCATTTATTGTACCGGTAGAGAAAGCAAGTTATTAACCACTAAAAATAAAAAAATGAGAGAAAGAATTGTTCGTGCTGTTGCCGGCATATTTGTTTTAACCAGCCTGGCACTTACTTATTTTGTAAGTATCAACTGGATATGGCTGGGAGTTTTTGTAGGCGTTAACCTGTTGCAATCATCATTCACCCGGTTTTGCCCGTTGGAGAAAATTTTGGATGCGGTGGGTGTGGAAGACAATGCCGGTAAAAAGGGATGCTGTTGATATCATGCGTTGACTGACCTTAAAACCCAGCCCCTATTACCATATTTCCATTTTGCATTTACCGGGCTGATGTTTTAAAAAAATTATAGGAACAGCCCGGTATATATTTTTCTACCAGGGTTTGCAGAAGACAATTTTTATTCCCCGTGTTGTATGCATCGTTTGATTCAGTATTCACAATGTTGCCTGCCGTGCATTTGTCAGGGTATCTGAAATAATAATTTGAGTTTAATATTTAATTCTGAAAGTTCATTTTGATTAAGCCTTCCTAAAATCCCTTTCGACATTGATTTGTCCAAGGTTGCAATTTTACTTAGTCGTATAAGGGATGTTGCTTTCAGTCCGTTTGTTGAATTAGGATTCAGTATAACGTCTGATGGTTCTTGCCACTGGATTTGTGTCGTAATAAAGCAGACTGTTAGATCAAGATTTGTTTTCGAAAGAACTACTGCTGGTCTAAGTTTGCTACCACTTAGATCAGTAAAGGGAAAAGTTATTAATACAAGGTCTCCTTTAGGCATTATTCAATTCTTTTAAGTCAGCTTCAGTATATAAATTTTCTTCATCTTTCAGAAAATCAAAAGTCTGACTATTGGAAGTTAATTGTTGAATTCCCTGCAACAAAATATGTTCTTCATAACGCTTTGAAATAAAGTCTGCAAAGTCAGCAATTTCTTCTGCTTTGTCTTCAGGAAGCCGGTTTATAGCTTTTACAGTCTTTTCTATAATTAATTGTTTGCTCATACCCGAATTTTATATTCAAATATACAAATTCTCTGTCACCCAGGGAACTGTTCTACAGCGTGGCAGGCAACATACCAGTAGTTAAAATATACTTCCCCATTATTTTGTGTTAAATGATTATTTTTGAAGGCTATGAACAACACTACGATTTTCGATTCTATTTTTGAGCCTGCCCTTGTAAAAGAGATGTACCAGTTTGGTGAAATCAAGCATTTTAAAGAAGGGGATATTGTAATGGATTATGGTAAGTATATCCGTATGATGCCCATTGTTTTGAAAGGCACGTTGAAGGTGTTGAGGATGGATGAAAACGGCAAAGAGATTTTACTCTATTACCTATCCAGTAATGAAAGTTGTTCCATGGCCTATAGCTGTTGCGTAGAGGCAAAAAAAAGCGAAGTAAAAGCGATTGCGGAAGATGAGGTGGAACTGATCGCCATCCCGCATATTAAATTAGATGAATGGCTCTGTAAATATCCAAGCTGGAAAAACTACATCATGCGCAGTTTTAATGAACGCTTTCTGGAATTATTAAAATCTATTGAAAGTATTGCATTTCACAAATTAGATGAACGGCTAATCGCTTACCTTGCAGAAAAAAAACGTTTGTCCGGATCTGCTGTAATTAAAGCATCTCATTATTTAATTGCGGATGAACTGGCCACCTCCAGGGTGGTAATATCCCGCCTGCTGAAACAACTGGAAAATGATGGAAGAATTTTGTTGTACAGGAATGAGATTAAATTAATGAAGGGGTTTGATTAGGTGTTTATTAGCGGCCCATATTCTGCGGACAAGATAAGATTATTACTAAATACTATTTACGAGGTACACAATGAGGAAAACGCTGATTAAAAAAATAAATCCTGTAAGCATTGTCAAAAGCAATGAAGAGTGCCGGTAGTACCCTTCATTCAATTGTTTTTCCGTTTGTTTATAGCGGATATAAGACAGCACTGCTATAACGGTTCCTACTATTACCAATACTATCCCTACAATTCCTGAATACCCCTTTTGTTGAATGATGTTTTCTTTTCCCAGTATCAGTGAAATCTGACTTACAAATAAAGAAAACTTTACCACCACAAAGCCAAAAGCCATAATTCCTATACTGGTACGAATCCAGGCAAGAAAGGTTCTCTCATTGGCTAAATGGTCTGTGGGATTGCCCTGCTTTTTAAGTTCATCCATTGTTAAAGATTGATTGTTGCTAATTGTGTTTGAAGTTCGTTTATCAATCAGTTGCTCCATTCGGTAAATACAGCCGATATCTATACCGTTGAATTTTTATTAACGAATATTTACTGCTGAATTTTTTTTTAAAAGGGGATGATTTACAAACTATGCCTGACATCATTCAACATCATTAAGGATGCACAGTAGCCCATCCCTGGTACTGCCGGATGATTATTTCGCCGTTACCGGATGGCACAAAACCTATGAATGGCCATAACGCGTCTTTACTGACTCCTCGTTCCCTGATGGTGTTTTCACATTGGGCGAAAACAACCCCTTTGTCCTGAAGTTTGAGCAACAAGGTATCATAATGATTTGCCTTTTTGAATACCTCAACACCATCGCCGAAAACAACCAACTCAACCGTCAACTTACCCTTTAACCGCGGGTCTTCCAAAGCGTTTTTAATATTACGCAACACGGCTTTTATCTTCTTATCATCTGATTGATTTAAAATATACAGTACCTTATAAGATTTCAATGTTGCCACTGCTCCATGAAAGTTTGTGCTATTTTCATTTTGCTGTGCATAGCTAGTACCGGTAATAGCCAGGGTAAACAGGATAACTATTAATTTCAATATGCGCATTTTCATTGTTTTTAAGTGTTGCTGATTAATATTCAAAATCCTTCATTGCTTCTCCTAAATTAAACACTTTTATTTTACCGTTGAATGTTGACTGAAGATTGACATCACCGGCCAGCATTGTATTAAACTATCTTATGCTGAAGGGCATATCGTATCAGCAGCGCAGTATTCTTAACATTGAGTTTACGCATCAGGCTTTTGCGGTGGGTATCAACCGTACTGAGGCTAAGAAATAACTTTGCCGCAATTTCAGGATTGGTAAAGCCCTCCGCAATCATTCTCAGCACTTCATTTTCTCTCCTGGTTAATACGGGTGAATCTTCCGGGGCTGCATTTTTGAGCGTGGTAGCCGCTTCGTTACTAAGGTATGTTTTTCCTGCTGCTACGGTATGAATGGCTTCCGTTATTTCCTCCTTGCCGGCATTTTTCAACAGGTAACCGCTGGCGCCATTCTCCATCATGGTATCAATAAAAGTAAACTGGTTAAAGGTACTAAGGCCAATTACAAAAATACCCGGGTACTCCCGCCTCACTTCAAGGCAAAGGTCGATCCCGGATTTATCCGGCAGGTTGATATCCATCAAAATAACATCCGGCTGCCGGCTTTTTACAAAGGCCAGGCAGGACGATGCATTGGATGCATGCCCGATTAATTCAATGTCCTTTTCCTGTTCCAGTAAGGAGCGGATGCCTTCAATCACCATGTAGTGATCATCTACTATCAATACCTGTATCGGTTTCATATCTTAATTTCTATATTTACGGAGGTACCGTTGTTTGGTTCCGAATGAATATCCACTTTCCCTTCCAGGTAATCAATGCGGCTGTAAATATTGGCCCAGCCAATGCCGCCGGAGTGCTTCAATAGTTGGGTGTCAAAACCCTTACCATCATCTTCCACCGTAATCAACAGTTTATCATCTGCTTTATTGAGTTGCACCACCGCCCGGGTGGCAGCGGCATGTTTAATGATGTTATTGATCAGCTCCTGTATGATACGATAAATGGTAGCACTGGTGGTTGGGTTCACACTAATTTGATCCGCATCATACGATTGGTAAACTACTTTTAAAACGCCGCTGCTATTGATATCCGTGCAGTAATCTTTCAAAGCGGCATCCAAACCAAATTTTTGTAAAGCTTCGGGCATCATATTGTGCGCCACTCTTCTGAATTCACTGATGGAAGTATCCAGCATATCCAGTCCCCGCTGAAAAGCCATCAGGTTTTCCGGTGTCATGATCATGTTTTCTTTCATATTGCTAAAGGAATGTTTAATACCCGCTAACATGCCGCCCAGCCCATCGTGCAGGTCTTTGGCGAGGCGGCTGCGTTCCTGTTCCTGGCCCTGCAGCACCGCTTCAGTTGCCAGTAATTGTTTCTCTTGCTGCAGCTCGGCAATTTCCTTTTGCTGCAATTGACGTTGCTGGCGATAGCCGCGAAAGCCAAGCAGCGCTATGATGAGTATTGACAGGCTGCTGCCAATGAGTATATAGTTAAAAATATTTTTTTGTTGTATGGTAAGTTCCTGTAATTTTTTCCCTGCTTCCAGTTCTTTTATCTGTGTTTCCTTTTTACCGGTTTCATATTTTTTATCAAGTACCTGTACATTCTTTTGCATACGATCGTTAAAAAATTTCTCCGACAGTTCAATACTTAACCGGTTGTAATAATCGTACCGCTTCAAATCTCCTTTTAGTAAGGCCAGCTCAGACAAGATGTCTGCAAATAATTGGGTGGGTTCCACATAGTTCCTTTTCTGCGCCATTGCAAAACCGGTATCCGCCAAGGCTTCGCTGCGTTTAAAATTTTTGTTATAAAAAGCATGCAATGCCAATCCATAAATATTGTTAACCATCGAGAGGCTATCCCCCAATTTCTCCGACAGCCGCAACCCTTCTGCACAATAGTAACTAAGGCTGTCGTAACTACCCTTCTTGATTAACACCGCACCGATATTGCTTGTTACATTTGATACGATGTTAACATAATTATCTCTTTTAGCAATCGCCAGCGACTCGTGCATGGTAGCAAGCGCGGTATCATATTTCTTTAAACTGGTGTAAGCATTTCCCAGGTTTGATAATACGTTGGCAATATCATAGCTGTTACCAGCCTTCCTGGCAATAGCTAAACCTTTTTGATGATACTCCAATGCCTTATCATATTGTTTTGTTTCCCGGTATATCACTCCAAGGTTGTCATACACAAGGTTTAGCCTGGCATCATTTTTCGTTTTTTCAAAATAGTCAACCGATGGGAAAAGATATTGCAAAGCGCTTTCGTAATCCTGCAGGTACGAATAAGTGGCTGACAGGTTTTGCTGAGCAATGATGATGCGTTCTTCATTTCCAAAACCGTTCGCTATTTTGAGCGCATCCTTTGTGAGAATGAGGGCAGAATCAAACCTGGCCTGTATATTTAACACCGCCGTGTAGTTGGAATAATACTTTAATACCCCCATTGTGTATTTCAACTTTTCGCTCAGCCTTTTTGCCTGCAAATAATAAAATTTTGCTTCTTCCAGGTTATTGTATTCAACATATTGTCCTGTTGTAATTAAAGTGAGTACTTTATTGGTGTCCTCTTTAGCAACAGCCAATGCCTTTAGCAAACTATCCATTGTTGCATCAGGTTGTGCATACACCAACTGTAGTGATAATAAAAAAAATGTAAGAAGGAACCTGCTCATTGACCGGTTTATTTTTGTGATGGTAATTTATAAAAGTAACAAATCGTTCGGCACTTTCCCAACTGTCTATCTTTGATCGCAGCTAACTGCGGTGAATATTTTGTTTACATGGCTTCCCGCTTTTCTACATCCTTCCACATTGATTATAATTACAAAGTTGTAAGAGGCAGAGGCAGGTACCCCCTTATTTGCAACAACTTTTCCAGCTATCCTTTTTGCCTCCCGGTATTAAAAACCTGTTGTGCCGGACAGCCTCTTTCAAGCATGGTGTTGCATTGAGACAGCCAGGATAATCAGGCGTTTCTCCGTTGCTAATTTAACCCCAACGCCCAACCGCTAATATACTTCAGTTTTCCAGTTCATTCCTTGTGAAATGATTCTCTAATAAAAATATGAATTGTTCGTAAAACAAAAATGCGGGATTTGTAAATTAAAAAAAATACACCCTTCGGGGGATACTTTAAATATGATGTATGGATAATATTTGTTTAAGAATTGATTTATACTTTTCTCCAAAAAATACAGTTTATGAGATACTTTTTAACACTCCTATTGATCACATCTTTTTTAACATCAAAAACACAAACACCGCAGTGTCTGGTATATCATGGTTGCGGGGGCGCCACAGTAGTTGCCTACCGAACAGATGCCACCTGGACCAGTATCACCTACGATTTTCAGCGGTTGCTGGGCGGCAGTTGGGTTACGATCGCTCAATCAATTGAAAATTTTCACCTGGTAATACCAGGCGATATTATCGTTGCAACACAGTACCGCACCATACTTCACAACAACATAACCAATGAAGACCGGATTTCAAATGGGGTAACGGTTGACCCGGCAAAATTCAATGATGCTGTTACCAAACCAAATCCAACCATTACCTTTTATTGGGGTACCCCGGTTACATCGGGGTTAAATTATATCGAAGTAGTACCAGGAACATTTGGCCTCGCCGGTATGCGCCCCCCATTCACCTACACTATTAAAAAGAAAAACAGCTTCGTATTCGATCAAAAAATATCTACTACCGGTATATTTTTTACCAATAATATAGAGCCAGGCCAGGATTATGTAATTACCGTAACGGATCATTGTGGCCAGGCAGACTCAATAAGAGGGGCATTTGGATTTGCTGCTTTTGGCCGTGTAACTACAAGAAATTGTAGTGGTGCCAGTATCGAACTCAGCAGTGTTGCTACAGGGCAAAATGTATCATATCGATCACCCGTCACTTTTGCTATCGCTCCACTTGCTGACAGCATTGATCAGTTTAATGTTCCCGCAAGCATCCTGTCCGGCCTGAACTATTCCTACCCGGCCGGCATAAGCAGCGGCTTTACTGCCAGCCGGTATGTGGTGAGGGCAAAAGATGCTTATGGAGTGCTTTCAGCCTACAGTGTGGTTAGTACCGGGTTAAATCCTGGTGTGCCTTTCATTACCACCATTGGCCCTTCGGCCAGGTATTGTAATGTATTTGTTACTTTGTCTGGCAATCAACCGCAATCAGGTATCAGAAGGGTTGGCGATAATCAGCCTTATACGTTTACGCCGGGACCTACTATCACTGGTATCCGGGCTGGCTTTGATTATGAAATTGTAATCAAAGATTCCTGTGGCAGTATCAGCCAGCCACTCATACAGAACTTCGCAGCTTTTCCGCCACGTATCACCAACGTATCTGTTTCCAAAATCGGCTGCAGCAACACCCTTACTGTAACAGCCACCAGTTGCACCAATAACCCCGAATACCGGTTGCAAATATTTGGCCAGCCGCCGGGTGCCTGGCAAAGCTCCAATGTATTCACCAATGTTCCGGGAAATTCCGATGAATACCAAAAAGTGTTTGTAAGAGATGGCAATAGCCCGTTGGATTCCAATTTTGTTTATGTGCCTGCGTTAACGGCAAATGTGGAGGTAAATCAATTTAATGGCCTGTGTGGCGAACGGGCAGGTATATTGGTTAGGGATGTCAACTCAGGCACACCGCCTTATCAATATGCTATCAGCTATGATGGCATCAACTTTACACCATTTTCCTCCAATAATAATTTTACCTGGCTTGTGCCCGGTACCTATGATGTGGTTGTGAAGGATTCCTGTGGAAATATTTTCAGGTCAACAGAAGAGTACCAGCGGCAGGTGGGCGACTGGTTTTATGTAAACGAAACCGGATTTCAATCTACCTGTACTGCAACTACTCAACAGGCGGGTGGGTTCATAAAGTTTGGTATTCAGCAACCCTATAATATTTATGGCGCCATCTCTACTCCTTACCAATACGAACTCAAAGAGATTACCAGCACAAATGGAAATAGCATTCAATATGGTAAAGTGGTACGCTTCGGCCAAACCAGCGATACAACCTTTACCATATCGGGCTTGCCGGGTGGTAAGGGATATGGCATTTTTATTACCAATAAGTGTGGCGACCCGGTAACATCAAAAAACAGGGCTGCCAATAACTTTTACATACCATTGCAAAATTTGCCTGACCCGGTGATAAACGTAAACAGCAGTAATTGTAGCCAGCCATTTATTGAAGTAAGTAATTTGCCTGCTGCCGGCGTAGTGAAAATTTTTACAGGAAGGGACACTACCGGTGCAATCGTTCAGCTTGCTGCGCCCAATACCAGTACTGTGCTGGCAGGCGGTTATTATTCTATTAAAGTTAATACGCCCGATTTTAATGGTTGCCCATGGATGCAATTGTACGAGGTTTTTGTTAGTACTGCAGACAGTACTTCGGCAGGAACATTTGATATAAACCAGGGAAGTATTTGCAAAGCTGACTCTGCTATCGTGCAACTTAAAAACTATGTAATTGGCCAAACACCGGGCGGAACCTGGATTGGAAGTATAACCGACAGCAACTGGATAAACCGTGATAGCGGCCAGTTTAGCAGAAAAGGTTTATTAAGTGGTATGTATAATTTTGAGTATAACGTTCAAACACTGTGTGGCTTAAATCAACAGCTAACATTTTCGTTATCAATTGACCTGGCGGGGTGCGGTTTATCTACCGCATACTTCGATGCTGTTTCTGCAAGCTCAACAGCAGGCTGTAAAAATTATGATGGAAACGAGTGGTACGATGTACTGGATGAGGAAGGCAGGCTAAGGTTTAGCATCAACCCCGGTGATGGAAACAACCTGCAATCGGTATGCTGGGGAGCAAGGTACCGCGATGCATTCTCAACTCCCCGAACGATTACATTAAACAGCACACAATTATTTTTGGCCAGTAGAAATTTTTACATAGAACCCAGCCAATTGCAGGTGGGATCAAACCCGGTAAAGGTTCGACTGTACTATAGCAACGATGATATTGAAGGCCTGTTGTATTATTTAAGAAATAATGGATATCCAACGGCTACTGTCAATGATTTTCGCATTCTAAAAAAGTCCGCCGGACCGGGTTCACCAATCGATCTTGATATAACTTTAGTTGCAGGCGCTTTGCCGTCGCTATATTCTTTTATCACGCCAACTGTACAGCGCCTGGGCATTGGGCCTTACGCAAACTGGTATTTTGAATTTGAGGTGAGCAGTTTTTCTGAATTGGCATTGGCTTATTCCATTGGCAACCCGTTACCGGTAACATGGCTTTCTGTGACTGGCAGTATTCACGAAGGCAAATCACTCATCAACTGGTCAACGGCTTCAGAAACCAATACCAGCAGTTTTACGGTAGAACACGGTGTTAACGGAATCAACTTCGCTCCGCTACATAATCTACCCGCAGCAGGTCATAGCAATATTGTAAGTAAATATTCATGGATACATGTAACACCTAAACCCGGCATCAACTACTATCGCATCCGCCAAACAGACCTGGATGGCAGGTATAGCTATTCAAAAATAGTTTCAGTACAAAATCGTAAAGATGTGGTAGCCCTGGTACTGTTCCCAAATCCCGCCAGGGAAAAGTTAACCGTTTTATTACCCGAAAGTACAGGGAACGGCAATAGCAATTATATCAGCATATACAATGCTACAGGGCAAATGGTGTATCAGCAAACCGTAGCTACGGGTACCCCGCAATTCCAGGTAAATATCAGCCACCTGCCAAAAGGATTTTACAAACTGTTACTGGCGCAGACCGGTGGTTCAAAATCCGTTTCATTTATTAAAGAGTAACACGATCAATATGAATAATAAACTAATCACATTGTTGGTATTTATCTTACCAATAATAGCCGTTAATGCACAAAACAATATTGGCATCGGTACCACTACACCCAATACCAGTGCAATGCTGGATGTGAGCAGTGTCACAAAAGGGTTGCTAATTCCAAGAATGACTGCACTCCAGCGGCTGGCGATTAACCCTGCTGCCAGTGCAAGGGCACTGATGGTTTTTGATATCGATAGCAGTGCGTTCATGTTCTGGACAGGAACAGTGTGGAATAAATTGGGTGCCGCATCCGGTTCAGGCGCAAGCCAGTGGTTGAGCAATGGCAATAACATTTACAATATCAATTCTGGATACACAGGCATTGGCAATTCCAATCCTCAGTTCAGCCTGGATTTAAGCGGACGCATGCGATTTCGGGGTGGTTCCGATAATAACAGCAGCGCTGGTTTGTGGCTGAGCGGAACCGGCACTGATTCGGCGGTTAACAAAGTATTTATAGGAATGCGGGCCGACTCCAGCGCTGGCTTTTACAGCGACAAATTTAATGTTGGCTGGGGGTTGATATTTGATGGACGAAACGGCAATGTAGGTATCGGTAACCAGGATCCTTCCTATCCACTTTCATTCAAAGATGTGAGTGGTGATAAAATTTCTTTATTCAAAGATGGGAACGGTAACTATTATGGTCTGGGTATTGGTAATGCAACGATGCAACTTATAACGCCACACAATAATGCGGATATTCTTTTTGGCTATGGGCGCAGCAACAGCTATACAGAAAATATGCGGGTGAAGGGAAATGGAGCAGTGGGCATAGGAGAAACCAATCCTTCACTTGGCGGATTGGTAGTCAATAAAAAAGTGGGCGCTACCAACGCTGTTTTTGGCAGCAATACCACCGGTGTGGCCATTGAATCGTCTTTTCCGGGTATTGGATTTAATAACTATTTTGATGGATCAAGAAAAACCATTGCAGCAGGGTATAGCGGTTATATTGGTGTGAATCCTTCCAGCGGCGGCATGCAGTTTTCAGTATCCGGAACTTCTGTAAATGCAGGCATCACCCCCACCTTAAACACCGGCATTGCCATTACCGCATCGGGCAATACCGGAATTGGAATAACCGACCCTGCTCACAAACTGGATGTAGGTGCCCGTATGCGCATTCGCTCCGCACCGGGATTGACAGCAGGGCTTTGGCTAAACAATGATGCCAACAATGCATCGCCTGCCTTTATTGGCATGTTGTCCGACAACCAGGTGGGTTTTTATGGAGGCGGCACAGGCTGGAGTTTTTTGATGAATACACAAACCGGTGCTGTTTCTTTTGGAGGCAATGCGGGGCAGCCGGGGCAGGTGCTTACCAGCAATGGTACAAACGGTGCACCCACCTGGCAGGGAGCCGGTGGCGGAAAGCCCTTTGTGGTAAGGCCAAGCGGTAACTCGCCCGATTTAGGTACCAGCGGCCGGGTAGATGTGCCGGGCATGGTAGCCAATTTTACACTTGATGCACCAGCGCAGGTAGTTTTTCAATACAAGCTATCTATTGCCAACCGGGGCTGTTTTGCCTGCGGTGATAGACGCACATTTATTATACTTATCCGGAACATTGTTGGCGGCACTACTGATATTGCCACTACAACTGTTTATTCACCTAACCAGGAAATTGCCGATGGAGTATCAGGCCCCATTGCACTCGATCTGCCAGCCGGAACCTACTCCTATAAATTAGCGCTGGCACCATCCATTTACGGAGCCGCCACGGTGTATGCCAGGCAACAGGAAGGGATCTTTACCTGGCAGATTTATCCCAATTGACAATCGCCTGTAATAATTTATACATGCCTTTGCTGACTATCGCTATTGAGCAGGCATTTCAGTCAACAAAATGAAAAATGATCTTGCTTTAAGATAGGTTGGCAACTATCTATTGATATTCGACAAATGTAAATACCCCTATTATTAACTGGTACGGCGGATTTTAACCGCAGATTTAATTTGCCTGTCTAAACAATTTCTAATTCTTGTTTACTAATGAGGGTCAGGATTTCCGAATTTAAAAAGAGCCTTCTTAGAACCCTCCTTCGGAGGGCAGGGAGGCCCTTAATTATACGTTGGCATGTGGTTATCAAAGTAGGTATCCACGGCACTGTTCCAGTTATCAAGCAATTGGCTACGGGTTTGGTTGAGCGAATTGTTGTTGGAGTTGTAAGTATTTACTCCACTGTTTACCTCCTTAACCATCTTGTTAAAAGCAGCGACATCCTCTTTGGTTGGTTCCGATTTTTTATCATACTCTTTTTTCATTTTTTCAAAAGCCTCCTCCTTTAAAAAGAAATCAGACACCATCGGAATTTTTTCAGTAGTTTCTTTTACATAAAACTCCAGCAGGCGTTTGCAATTTACAAGCAATGACTTATCGCCCTTGAAAGAAGAAAACTTTTCAAGCTTTGCAAGCCCTTCCTGCGAGTACTGCAGCAGCGTATTTTTATTTTGCTCTATGCCGTTGATGTTCTTTTTTTCAATGGCATCCATCATGTAGGCCTCCTGCTTAAAGCTTTTAAAAAAGATGAGATAGATGGGCCGGTAATAGCTGCCGGTTTCATTTACCTTCTTCATCATCTCGCCTATTTCATCAGTGCCATCCACGAGGTTTACATTATGGTCGGAGGCAAATTTCTTTTGCACGTTATGCAGCGCATCACTGGCATCATCCATTTTTTTGTCCACCATTTCTTTGGCAAGCAGGTAAGCTTCCATCTGGTCGTACGATTGCTCGGCGATTTCCTGCATGTTTACGATCTTGCTGTAATCTTCATTCAGCGCATTGAAATACAATTTCATAAACGATACCGCCGAATCACGGTAAGCCTTATCAGTTTTAAACGAAGGCATGCCGCTGATGTTCATCCGGCTCTCCTGTATCTCATCTAATAGTTTCGCTTTGAGGCTCTCAACCTTAGCCGCCTTTTTGCCATGTGACGAGGCGCTGTTGTACGCAAGAAAACGTTTGGCAATAGTTTCGTGCTGCTTGCCAATAAAGTCCATATACGTACCGGGGTTTTCAAAATCCTGCGCAAAAGATTGGGTGCTGATAAAAATTAAAAAAAATACGAGGCTGATTAAAAAGTAATTTTTTTTCATGGAGGTTATAATTATTTGTTGCGGGTTAAAATTTGTTAAGGGTTATGTTTGTTTGTAAAAAAATATGACTGTTCCTTCTATTCATTTTTAATTTTTAATTTTTAATTTTTAATTCTCAATTCTTCATTAATTACTCATTACTCATTTCACCTGCCCTATCCAGTCTTCCAGTATTTTGTAAGATTCAGCAATGTAGCTGTCTTTCGCAATCCGCTTAATATTTATTTCGTTGATGCTTTTGCTTTGTTCCGTACTTACCTGCTGCCGCTCTTTATCAAAGCTGTTGTTGGTTGCCTTCAGCAGGCTTTTGGTATCACTTGACTGGCTTTGCATGGCGCTGTACAGGCTGGTAATTTTTTTATAATAATTGGTATAATCCACCCACTGCAAGGGGATAACCCTTACGCCATTCATGGTTTTATACAAGTCCGCGAATTGGGCAATGCTTTTAAAATTACTGCTTTCACTTACCCTTGCAGTGCTTAATGCTTTCAGTTCCCGGTAAGGTATGGGTGGCAGCGGCCTGTATATGGCGGTTTTACTATTATCGGGCTGCAAGGCGGATACAACGCTCTTTTCCCTGAATTTATCCAACGCATACATATCCGGTAATTCAATATCGGGTATCACGCCTTTCCATTGCGTGGTGGTACCGTCAACCCGGTAAAATTTACCCGTGGTTACTTTTACATAACTCTCATATTGGATGGTTTCTGAAAACTTACCGGTAGTATCCATCGGCAAAATAATTTGTGCAGAACCCTTGCCATAAGTTGGGCTGCCAACAACAATCGCACGGTGATAATCCTGCAGTACGGCCGCTACCAGTTCCGATGCGGAGGCGCTCATTGTATTCACCATCACCAGCAACGGGCCATCATAAACAGTGCCCCGGTTAGGGTCTTTTAAAAAATGTACTTCCCCCGTTTTATCCCTCGTGGAAGTAAGCGGGCCTTCGCTGATAAATATCCCCGCAAGTTCAATCGCTTCGCCCAGCGAGCCGCCGCCATTGTACCGCAGGTCAAGTATCAGCCCGGCAATAGAATCCTTCTTCAGTTTTACTACTTCCTTCGCCACATCATTGGAGCATCCGTTGCCGTTGGTTTCATCGCCTTCTTTTACATAAAAGCCTGGAAGCGTGATGTAGCCGATTTTTTTCAGGCCGTTCAATACATAACTTTTTACCACGCCTTCTTCATTGGCTATTTTCTCTTTGCTCAGCACCGCGCTTTTTTGTGTGCCGCCGATGGTGCGTACCGTGATGGTAATTTTTTCGTTACCACTGCCTTCAAATACGCTACCCATCTGCTCAATGCTGGCATCGGCTATAACCAGTTCCGGCTTATCGCCTGATTTTATTTTTAGTATCACATCCCCCTTGTGCAGTTCGCCATTGCGCCAGGCCGGCCCACCCGGCACCAGGTATGTAATTTCCCATTCGCCCTTTTCGTTTTCATCCATTTCAAAACCGGTAGTAAATTCAAGGCCGCTCATCTCTGTTTCAAAATCCGTTTTCGTATCCATGCTCATGTAGGTGGTGTGAGGGTCGTAACACCAACTGATAGCTGACAAATAGTTGTCCTCCGTTTCTTTAGCGGGCGGCACCAGTTCCATTAATTTATTTTGCACCCACAGCAACTCCTGCCTTTTTATTTGTTCCCTTGCTTTAATTTCAAGTGCGGCAAAGTTGGGAGGCTGCCGGGTATTATCCACAGTGCCACTGGCAGTATCCATTACCACATCAGCAATTGCACGAAGCACTTTCCACTTTAAATATTGCTGCCAGCTTTGGTAAACTGCCGCACTGTTAACCGGGTATTGTACCAGCGGCCAGTTTATATTATCAGGTTTGGAAAAATCTAACGGCTTTGCCATAATGGATTTAATGGCACTGTCTGCCCTTAGCAAACCTGCTTTATACAACTGGATAGATTTATTAAAAAAGTTCCATTCCTTACCAATCAGTTCATCATCCAGCTTTTGGCGGTACTGGCCCAACTGGCTTATTTCCGTCTCAGAAAAAATAAGTTTATCATCATCCAGCAAATCTACCCAGTGCTGGTATAGCCTTGCGGAAATAGTATCGTTCCATTGCACCGGCTGGTAATGGTTTTGTTCTAAAAAGCGGCGGAGTGTAATTGTTTTCCGGCGCAGCGCATCTGTATTGGTTTGCTGGGCAGCGGCGCACAGAGAAAATGCTAACAGGAGAAAGGGTAAATATTTTTTCATATTGATGACTGGTGTATGGCCGGATATGTTTAGGGTGGTTGCAAGATAAGGTAAAAAATAGTTTTGCCGGTTCAAAATCCGCAAGACCTGCATTTAAAAATGTCGCAAGGGTTGCCAACCTTTTGTAAGACATTTCCCATTCAAAAGAGTCTTTCCAAAGGTTGGCAAACCTCCATAAAGGACGGCAATTTTAATTGCCTCCTCTGCACGATCTGGCACTTTCAATTATACTGCACAAGGGATAAAACCGTGAACAGGATTTTTTTATCCAGGCAGAAGAATCATTAGTAAGTTTCGGTAGCAGGCTCCCAAATCTTTTTTGGGGAGGACAGGCAATAGCTATCGACTCAATAGTGACTGGTTCTTAGTTATCGGCACTTTTGTTGATTACCGTCCGGCAAATTTAAATACGTCCCATAGGGACCTAATATTGGTAGTAACACAGAAAAGACAATCTGCAAGTTCCGTAGGAACGTGATATGATCAGTAGTTTTAAACAGGCTTCCCTAATAATTTATATCACGTCCCTACGGGACTTATGAATAAAAATAATCGTATCTCTACCAATATCACGTTCCTACGGAACTATCTTTAAATAATTGTTTAATGTTGTTATGAACGAAACATCAGCCCGCCCTATATTGCGAACACTTAAACACTTTTCAATGACTATCCGCTATTAGGTGCATTGAGCATACCATGAATAGGAAGTTGCCACGTTTAGGAAGCTATGAAATAACGTTCTACCATGTTTTCTCCTATTAAATTTATAACAAAATTCGTTTAGATAATTTTGCATGTAGGT